>JAJDEX010000076.1 GCA_029259575.1 Planctomycetota bacterium
GGTCCGCCAGCGAGTCCTCCCGGACCTCGGCCACATCTACCTCGCCCAGCGCGATGTGCAGAAGGCCAAGGCCACGCTCGACCCGCTCGTCCTCGACGACGACAACCGCCCGACGCGGGCGGTCCTCAACGACTGGTCGCGCGCGTTGACGGGTTGGATCGAGATGGAGAACGGTCGCTTGATCGAGATCCCGGGCGCCTCCGGCTCCGCCGACGATTTCCAGCTGGCGGTCGACAAGCTCGATGCCCTCTCCCGCTCGCGCACCCTCACCAAGTGGGTCGATTGCAGCTGGTTCGAGATCAAGTTCCGCGTGGCGTTCACCTACTACGCGTGGAGCCGCATCGACAGCAGCAAGCTCTCATCGGTGCAGAGTCAGCTCAGCCAGATCACGACCAACTTCTGCGAGGACTGGTCCTGCATCAACAACTGTGAATTGCCCACGGACGACGAAGGGGATGCGGCCACGGCCGACGACCTGAAGCGCTGGTTCCAGTGGCTCGCCAGCCGCTGATGGGCCCCCTCCACCTCCCCTCCCCCCGACCTTTCGACATCCAACCGACACGGACCGCTTCCGGCGCCCTTCCCAGGCGCCCCCAGCACGCCGGCTTCCTCGGGCGCTCCGGCGCCCCCACCGACTCCTCCTTCGGCGTCGGCCCTCGGCAGCCCGCTTCGAGACCCCATTCGACCCACTCGGTTGTGAGCCCCAAGACCCCCGCTATCATGTCCCGCCCCACCATGGACGGCTTCCCCTCGACCTCCCCGCGCCCTCTTCAGCTTTCCCGCATGGGCAAGCTGGCGAGCCGTGTTCCCTTCGCTGCGCTCGTCGCTTCCGTAGGCATGTCGTTGGGCCTGTCCACTGCGGTGGTCGCCACCACTGCGCTGGTCGCCACCACCAACTCGGCCGTCGCGTCCCCCATGGCCGCGCCCGCCCAGGACACGCCCGATCAGATCTGGCGTGTGGATCCGCGCAACGGCCGCATCCGCACCCTGCAAGGAACGGTCACGGTCAACAGCTTGACCGAAGTCGTCATCAAGATCGGTGACCGCGACAACAAGTACACCTCGGCCGAGGTCATCGAGATCCAGTGGGGCAGCGTTCCGCCGTCCTACCGTGACGGCAAGCTGCTCGCCGAGCGCAACGACTACGAGGCCTCGGTCGCGAGCTACCGCACGGCGGCAGGCGATGCGTCGGGTCGCGAAGTGGTCCAGGCCGAAGCGCGTTTCCGCGCCGCACAGACCCTGCTGGCCTGGGGCACCCAGGACTCCGCCCAGTTCGCCGAATGCGTGCGCGAGGTCGACCGCTTCCTCTCCGATCATTCCGGGAGCGCCCGCGTGCCCGAGGCACGCTATCTGAAAGCGCGCGCGCTGCACCTCACGGGCGACGCCGCCGGTGCCGCAGCCGGATTCCAATCGCTGTACCAGACGGGCTCGGCGGGTGATGCACCCGGCTACGACAAGGGTTTCTGCCTGGACGCCGGCCTCGAGGCCGCATGGGCCTTCCTCGATGCGGGCGACACGCAGTCCGCTCGCTCGCTGTTCACCTCGCTGGGCAGCGGCTATGCCGGCCTGATCGGCGAGAAACAAGATGCCGCGCCCGCTGAGCTCCAGCGCTTGCGTGACGCCGCCGACGTAGTCTCCACCGGCGAGGGTTTCTGCCGACTGGTCGGCGACCAGACCCAACAAGCGCGCTCGTTCTTCGAATCGAAGGCGCGCGACCGCAACCTGGGAGCCGCCGGGCGCTCCGCCGCTGGCTTGGGCCTGGCCCAGACCCTGCTGGCCGAGGGCAAGCACCGCAAGGCCCAGATCGAGTTCGCCCGCGTGGCAGCTCTCGACCACACGAGCCGTGACCGTACGGCCCGTGCGAACGTTGGCTTCGCTGAAGCCACCATGCAGCTAGGGGACGGAGACTCGGCCGATGAGGCCCGTCGTCGCCTGACCCTGGTCGTGGAGCAATATGGCGATACCCCCGCTGCGAAGCGGGCCGCGACCCTGCTGAACTAGACCGCTCGTACTTCCAACCGTATTCGAAGGGGCGTACGTCCTCGAACCGACACCGCCCTCCCTTCGACCCAGCCCGTTCGGGCCGGCTCCCCCGCCGACCGGAACACCCACCCCCCGATCCCTTAGGACCATCTTGGTCATGAACATCAAGCTCTCCCCCAACTCCCTCCTTCAGCGCATGGCTCCGGCCCTGACCGCGGGCGCACTCTTCCTTGCAACGTCGGGCAATGCCCTCGCGCAGGACGCCCCCGCGAAGCCCTCGGCCAACGATCAGAGCGTCGGTGACCTCATCGTCGACTCGGGTGCCGTTGGTTGGATCATCATCGTGCTCTCGGTCGTCGCGCTCGCGATCGTCATCGAGAACTTCGTCTCGCTGAAGCGTGACAAGCTCGCACCGCCCGACATCATCGACGAGATCCAGGCCCTGTTCGACGAAGAGCAGTTCCAGGAAGCGATGGAGCTCTGCGAGAACGAGCCCAACTACTTCACCCGCGTCTGCGGCGCCGGCATCGCCAAGATCGGCCACCAGTTCGAGACGATCGAGAAGTCGCTCGAAGAGATGGGCGACGAGGAGTCGATCAAGCTTCACCAGAAGATCGGTTGGCTCTCCCTGATCTCGAACGTCGCGCCCATGATGGGTCTGCTCGGTACGGTCGGCGGCATGGTCGAGGCGTTCAACACGATCGCCTCGTCCGGTGGCCAGGCCTCCCCCGCCGAACTCGCCGGTGGTATTTCCAAGGCGCTCCTGACGACCATGTTCGGTCTGATCGTCGCCATCCCGGTCACGGCCGCGTTCGCCTTCCTGCGCAACCGCATGGTCAAGACGATCATCGAGCTCGGCGCCATCACGGAGGACCTCTTCGAGCGCTTCCGCGAGCAGTCGTAGTCAGGTCGGGCTCCGCGGGTTCGCCCCGTGGGACCCAACCCCAGACTCGAACGGGCCTCCCCACGGGTGCTGGACACGCTCCAGCACCCCGCCAGGCCCTCTCGGGTCCGATTCGACCCCCCTCTTCCATCCACACGATCCGCCGCTGAACCCGACGCAGCCTGATCCGTTCCCACGGATCCCCCCGTTCCCACCACGTACGGCGGACCCCATGCCCACGCGGGCAGACCGCGACTCTCCTGACCTCAGGACACCATGAACCTTGCCAAGCACGATCCCGAGACCGAGATGGAGATGAACATGACGCCGATGATCGACGTCGTCTTCCTCCTGATCATCTTCTTCATGATCATCACCGACATGACCCAGCAGGACCTCGAGGACCTGACGCTGCCCATGGCCGTCCACGCGGTCGAGGACAAGCCGCTGCCTGGGGAGAACCGACCCGTCGTCAACATCAAGTTCGATGGGAAGACGATCGTGAAGAGCAAGGTGATCTACGACGAGGAGCAGTGGGGTCGCGACACCTCCAAGCTCGACCTCGCCCTCAGTGGTATGGCGGACCGGATGAAGAAGGAACACCTGACCGAGGGCGACACCAGCAGCCCCCTCGTTCCTGCTGACGCCATCCTGGTCCGTGCCGACGAGAGCACCCCCTTCAAGTTCGTTCAAACCATCCTGACGACCTGCGGTCAGCAGCACATCTCCATCTGGAAGGTGCAGCTCGCCGTCTCCGTCCCCGAGGAGGACAAGTAGAGATGTCAGCCATCATGAAAGAACTGGCGGCCGAAGAGGTCGAGATGGAGATGACGCCGATGATCGACGTCACCTTCCTGCTCTTGATCTTCTTCATGTGCACGCTGAAGTTCAAAGTCCTCGAGGGCAAGCTCGCGGCCTACCTCCCCAAGGACGTCGGCGTGAACTCGTCGCAGGCGGAGCCGATCGAGAAGGTCGAGATCCTGATTCGCGTGCGCGAGGCCGGCCTCAAGCTGTCGGGCGACGGCAAGGAGCTCTACGACGATCCCACCGGTAAGAAGCGCCACACTTGGAACCGCAATCCCGCCAAGGGAACCGTGCGACTCCTCGAGTACAGCATCATGGGCTTCCGCACGAACGACATCGCCGAGGTCGAAGACCGACTCTCGAAGATCCACACGCAACGCGCAGCGCAACTGGCGATCACGAACCCGGACAAGAAGGTCCCGGCCACGATCGACGCCCGCGGGGATACGGTCTACGGGGACATCACTCCCCTGCTCGACGCCGCCCTGAACGCTGGCTTCGAGGACCTGACGTTCGTCGGTCGCTTCGAGGACCACATCAACAAGTAGTCGCTGCCGCAACACGCAGCGCGCAGGGCCGGATCGGGACCTGCGACGCTGCACCTGCCGGCAACTTCGGTTCACCGCCCTGCACTCCTCGGAGTGCAGGGCGGTTCGCATTGCATCGGCGGTATGTCTGCGTAACACCGGGTTCCGCAACCCCAAGCGAAATTGAACCTCCACCCGTCCACTCCGTCCTCGAATGCAAGCGCTGAATCCCAACGCCTCCACGCAACCGAGGACCCACATGACGCAAGTGACGAACGACCTGGCCCGCAAGGAATCCCGCATGGAGATGACGCCGATGATCGACGTCACCTTCCTGCTCCTGATCTTCTTCATGTGCACGCTGAAGTTCAAAGTTCTCGAGGGGAAGCTCAGCTCCTTCCTGCCCAAGGACGTCGGCGTCTCGAACCAGACGTCCATGCCCGTGGAGAAGGTCGAGGTGATCGTGCGCGTCGTGGCCTCGGGCGCCCAACTGCGTGCCGACGGACGTGGCCCCTTTGAGGACGCATCCGGGACCGCGCGCCACGTCTGGAACCGCAACGACCCGAGCCTGGGCGAACAGCGCGTGCTGGAGTACGCGGTGATGGGCTTCCGCACGACGAGCCTGGACGAGGCCGGCCAACGTCTGGCTGCGATCCGGGAGCTGCGCTCCGCGT
>JAJDEX010000077.1 GCA_029259575.1 Planctomycetota bacterium
CGGCGGTCGCTCCGGGTCGCGGACGACCCGGACGTGCGCTTGAACCTGGCCCAGCAACTGCTGGAGCAATCGCAAGTGGACGAAGCTCGGACGGAGATGTCGAAGGTCCAGAGCGAGCATCCGGACTTCGAACCCGAGCGCGTCGCGGCGGGGCTCCTCGCGTGCGACCGTCACGTCCCGCGGCGAGTTCCCGGTCCAGGTGATGGCGACGACGAGGACGACCTCCTTCCGCGCAAGGTGTGGCCGTTGTGGATCCTGCCCTCGATCCTGGTCATCGGCCTCCTGGCGTTCGGGCTGCGCACGATCTCGGGCACGATCGGTCATGTCTACGTCGTGAACGGGCTCGACCGTCCGTACGAGGTCCTGGTCGAAGGCCAGTTCGTTTCGCTCGCTGCGGGGGACCGCCAATCGCTCGAGCTGCCGTTCGGCCGCATCCGCGTGGAACCCGCCCCCGACGGGGAGTTCGAGTTCCCCGCCGAGGAGTTCGTGCTCGACGTGCCCAGCATGAATCGCGCTTTCGACGGTACGACCTTGATCATCAACCCGGACCGGTGCGCGGTGCTGGCGGTTCAGACCGACTATTACGCCAGTTCGAACCCGAAACCGTCCGAGTTCGAACTCGTGTACGGCGGCCAGACCTTCCAAACCATTCCGGACGTCGACTACCACTTCCGACCGAGTCCTGACGAGATCGAGCTCCGCGGAAGTCAAGATCAGGTGCCCAAGCGCGTTCTGCTGGACTTGGGCAGCGACTGGCCGTTGGAGGATCGCCCGCGTCTCTTCGAGCAGGCGGGCGAGGATCCTGCGCCCTTCGCATCCAGGCTGCTGTTGTGCTTGCCCGACGACATGCGTCAGATGTTCCTGGTCGCGCAGTGGCTGGATCCCAAGGTCATGATCGACGTCCTGCGCGAGCGGATGAAGCTCCGGCCCGTCGCCGTCGAGACGCATCGCATGTATCAGGAGCGCCTGTTCGAGGTCGAACCCGATCACGACCTCGGCGCGGAGTATCGAGCCCTCCTCGAAGCCGCGCCCGACGATGCCGTCCTGATGTACCTGTACGCGCGTACGTTCGAGAACGAACAGGGCTCGCGCGAACTGCTGGAGCGTGCCGTGCAGTCTCCCGAGCCTTGCGCCTATGCCTACCTGGGGCTGGCCGCGTTCGATCGGCACGAGGGGAACTTCGAAGCTGCGCTGGGCCAGCTGCGCCTCGGCCTGGCTTTGGATCCCGACAACTCCTCGCTCGCGGGACGGGAGACGCTGGCCTTGCTCGCATTGAATCGACCGGGCGAGGTCCTGGACAGTCATTCCCAGCAGATCAGCTCCCGCATCGGTGACCTCGAGTTCATGCAAGAGATGATCGGACTCGCCGTGCGGGCCGGTCGGGACAAGCGCGCCGAGGAGTTGATGCGCATGGTCCACGACGAGGTCGATCGGCAGGGCGGCACCCAGGAGGATCACGCCTTCGTGCAGAGGGAGTTCGACGGTCTGATCGCGATGATCCGCGAGGACCTGGACGGGTACATCGATTACATGTCGGGCAGCGGCGATGGCTCGGGTCCCTTCTACACCGCGCTCGGTCGCAAGGACGCCCCGCTCGCCGCATTGTTGCTGGACGAGGCCGATGGCTGGTCGCATCTGCTGGATCCCTGGCTCGTGTACGTGCTTGCGTCGCACCAGGGTCTCGAGTTCGCCGAGACCGAGTACTTGCCGAAGGCCCTGGCGTCCCTCGCTCCCCTCGGTGCTCCGGGAGCAGAGATCACCGGCTGGTTCCAGCCCGGCGCTGCCATCGAGCCGCGGCGTGCCGTCGAGCTCGGGGAGCGCACGATCTCGGTCCCCGTCCTGTTCGCGGCGCTCGCCATGCATCACCCGGACCGGCGCGAGGAGTTCCTGGGTCACAGTCGACTGCACAACTACGAGCTTCCCGCGCTGCGCCTCCTGTTGAACACGTTCCTCGCCGACTGACCCGGCTTGCGATCCGGGGACTTGCGTGCTGGACTGCGGGCTCGTTCCGTGATGTGCAACGGGTCGCGCCCCCAACCTTGACCTCCTCCCCCGAACTCCCGTCCCAGGTCGGCGCTCGCCTGGCCCAGCTCCAGCCGCGCTTGCGGTTGCTGTTGAGCCATCTTGCGGGGCCATCCGTAAGGCGGCGCGTGGACCTGGACGATCTCGAGCAGGAGGTCTTCCTGCGCGCGCTGGCATCGACGAGTCCATGGCCTGCCGCGACGGAAGGGGAGGCGGCGACGATGGCCTATCTGCAGCGCATCGCGCGTCACACGGTCATCGACGTCGCGCGCGCCATTCGCGCCGTCAAACGCGATGGTCGGACGACGGGACTCGACCGTTCCCAATGGAGTCGCGCCGAGGGCCTCACGCCTGCGGCGCCCGGTCCTGGACCCCATACGGCGGTGGCACAACGTGAGTCCGAGCATCGGCTGGAGCAGGCGTTCCAGCGACTGTCCGGGGAGCACCGGCGCGTCATCGGTCTGCGCCAGTTCGAGGGCCGGTCGGCCAAGGAGACCGGTCTCCGGATGGGCCGCTCGGACACGGCGATCCATTCCCTGTACCGGAGGGCCCTGGAGGCCTGGCACCAGGCGGTCGAGGGCCCCGGCGCTTGAGCGGAGCGGCCGAATTCGGGTGCCTGAGCGATCGGGCCAGAAGTTGGCCCAGAAGTTGGCCCAGAAGTCGGGCCAGAAGTCGGGCTAGCAGTAGGGCTGCCTGAGCACTCGATTTTCTTCAGGTCGCGCGACGAATCCCCGGCTGGCCTACGCTTGGATCTCCCATGGACCACACCGTCACGAACGATTTGTTGGATCGCCTGGTCGCGGACTACTCGGACCGCCTCGCCGCGGGGGAGGCCCCCCAACTGGAGCCCATCCTGGCCCAGGTCGACCCTGCGCATCGCGCAGCCCTCGAGCGCAGCCTGCGGATGATCGACGCGGGCCTGGCGCGCGGACCCGAGGCATCCCTGGCCATCGGGCCAGGCACGGTGCTCGACGGCTACCGGCTGGTGCGCGAGATCGGGCGCGGGGGCATGGCGCTGGTCTTCCTGGCGGTGCACGAGGACCTGCAGCGCGAGGTCGCATTGAAGATCCTGCGCCCCGCGCTCGCCCTGGACGGCATCCACGTGGACCGCTTCCAGCGCGAAGCCCGGTCCATCGCGCGCATCGCTCATCCGAACATCCTGACCGTGCACGACGTGGGCGAGGCGCGCGGTCTGCACTACATCGTGATGGAGTACATCGAGGGGCAGACGCTGGCCGACGTTCTGGGCGACTTGCCCCAGGACGGCGCTTGGACTGCCGAGCAACTGGCGAAGGCCAGCGGCATCGCGCTCGACGCGCGGCACATGAGTCGTGAGGCTGCCCTCGCGAGCATCCTGGCGCCCGTGGCCGAGGCCCTCGCCGCCGCTCACGAGTTGGGGGTCGTCCACCGCGACGTGAAGCCCTCGAACATCCTGATCCGTACCGATGGCACGCCGGTCGTCGCCGACTTCGGGTTGGCGAAGGGTGCCGGGGATCCTGGTCTCTCGATGACCGGCGATACGCTGGGCACCCCGTACTACATGTCCCCGGAACAAGCCGGTGCGGTCGTCCAAGCCGTCGATCATCGGACCGACGTGTACAGCCTGGGCGTGACGCTGTACGAGGCCCTCACCGGCCGGCGGCCTTTCACCGGGGCGACCGCGTTGGACGTCTTGGAGGCGATCCGGCACAAGGCACCGCCTTCCCTGCGCAGCCTGTCGCCACGCATCACGCGGGACACGGAGGCCCTGATCCGGCGCGCGATGGCACGGCAGCCCGAACATCGGTACGAGAGTGCGCGCGACCTGGCCGAGGACCTGCGCCACCTGGCCGAGGGTTCGCCTACGCGGGCGCGCCTCGAGGAAGGCGGGATGTTGGGACGCTGGCGCGCGCGCCGCCGCATGGGGATCGCCACGGGAAGCTACGAGCGCAAGTCCAGCAAGGTGTTCCTGGGCCTCCCGCTCTATCACGTCTACCTCGGACGGCGCCAGCCGGGGCACCGCATGCGGATCGCCAAGGGCTGGTTCGCGGTGGGTGACGTGGCGATCGGAGGACTGACGTTGGCTCCGCTTTCGATCGGAATCGTAGCGGTCGGCGGTTTCTCCTTGGGCCTGCTCTCGCTCGGCGGACTGGCATCGGGTCTCTTCGCCTTCGGAGGAATGTCCGTCGGCATCTTCGCTTGCGGCGGAATGGCCGCTGGATTCCTGGCCCTAGGAGGCATGGCCGTCGGCTACGGAGCGATCGGTGGCATGGCGCGCGGCGTGCACGTGATGGGCGGCGATGCCCAGGGCCAGCACGTCATCACGGACCGCGTCTCGGATCCCGAGGCCGTCGAGTTCTTCAACACCTGGGTCCCGTGGCTGATGCAGTGGTTCCAAGACACGTACGGCGTCGGGCTCTGACGCTCGACCGGGCCGTGCTGCGGCAGACCGTCGGGTCGCAGCCGATTGTGGACGGCTCACCCCGGAGCTCGGACTAGAATGGGGTCGTGGACACCGAGGACGAGGAGACGGACGGGCCGGTCACGCGGTCGGGCTTGCGCCGTGCGCTCCTGCTGACCGCGGGCTTGGCGAGCGTCGGTCTGGGCATGCTGGGCGCCTTCCTGCCGATCCTGCCGACCACGCCCTTCTTGATCCTGGGCGCCGCGTGCTTGGCGCGGTCCTCGCCGACGTGGCATCGTCGCTTGCTCGCGAACCGGGTCGTCGGGCCGTACCTCGCTCAGTGGAATCGGGATCACACCGTGCCGAGGCGCGCGAAGCGCAAGGCCTACGTGCTCGTCGTCGTGACCTTCGCCGTCTCCGTCTACTGGGTCGACCAGGTTTGGATGCGGTGGGTGCTCGTGGTGGTCGGCGCGCTTCTGCTGCTGTTCCTGACGCGCTTGCGCACGACGCACGAGACGGCGGCGCACGTCACGAGCGTGGCTGCGGACGACGAGGCCTGACCGCCGCAGGAGAGGCCGGCCCCCGCAGGAGAGGTCCGTGCAGGACGCGGATCCAGGGCCTACGATGGATCGATGCGTATTTCGCTCGGTTCGCTCCTGGTCCTCGCCGCCCTGGTGTTCGGTTGTCGCTCGGGGCAGCCTGCCGACGAACCGCGGCTCCGCGTTCTGATCCTGGACGGCCAGAACAACCATGACTGGGCGCTGACGACGAAGTCCACGCGGGCCACCTTGGAGGCCTGCGGGCGATTCGAGGTCGACGTCGCGACCTCACCGGCCGATCGCGCGGACGCGGAGGCCTGGAGCTCCTGGTCCCCGACTTTTTCCGACTACGACGTCGTCCTGTCCAACTTCAACGACGGCGGGACCTGCTTGTGGTCCGAGGACATGAAGTCCGGGCTGGTGGCCTTCGTCGCAGGCGGCGGCGGCTTCGTCGTCGTGCACGCGGCCGACAACTCGTCCGCGGACTGGCCCGACTACAACCGCCTGATCGGCCTGGGCGGTTGGGGCGGGCGTACCCCGAGTCATGGGTGCCATATTCGATTGGTGGACGATGTTTGGATCCAGGACGCGGCGCTCGACGGGCTCAGCGGCAGCCACGGTCCCCAGCATCCGTTCGTCATCGAGCGCTGGGACGACGATCATCCCGTCATGCGCGGTATGCCGCCGAAGTGGATGCATGCGAAAGACGAGCTGTACGACTCGTTGCGTGGTCCGTGCGAAGGCGTGACGGTGCTGGCGTCCGCGTACTCGGCCAAGACCGAGCGTCACGAAGCGATGGTGATGACGATCGACTACGGCGCGGGCCGCGTGTTCCATACCCCGATGGGCCACGTCGGCGGCACGGATCCGGTGCACTGCGTCGGCTTCCAGACCGTCCTGGCGCGCGGGACCGAATGGGCTGCGACGGGGAAGGTCACGTTGCCGCTGCCCGCCGGCTTCCCGACGGAGAGCGAGGTCCGCGTTGTGCCGCCCCAAGACGTGGATTGGCGCCGACCTTCGTCCTCGACGAAGCGGTGAAGGCGGATTGGGCGGGCCCTGTTGCTGGGCCTGCGCCTCGATGCCGCATCACTCGTTGTTCTTGTCCCGCGCCTGGATCCACGCCTCGTAGGGGACCTCGGGGTCGAAGCGCAGCGCTTCGTCCAGGACGACCTTGGCCGTGAAGGGCAGCCCGCTGTCGAGATAGGCGCGGGCCAGGATGGTCAGCCGAACGGCCGTCTTGCGCCGGTTGGAGGCATGCTTCTTCTGGCTCTTGTCGTGGGACCTCCAGCGGCTGTCGACGGCCATGTGATACGAGGTGCGCGTGGCCGAACTCTCGATCGTGAAGAGCAGTTCTCGCGCAAGCAGAAGCTCGCGCGTCGCCGCTTCGAGCGACTTCGCTTGAATCAAGACGTCGGCCGCATCGATGTGCGACTGCACGACTTCCTGGGGCGTGGGTTTGGCCGGGGGAGGTTCCGCTTCCGCGTCCAGTTCGGAGATCGTCATGTTCCGGAACCCAACGGTGTCGGTGAAGGTGCTCGTGCTCGTGACGAACAGGCCGACACCGCCATGCGGAACGTGGGGTGCTTCGACCTCGAAGAAGTCGCCGCCCTGGATCCCCGCGCGGAGTTGCTTGCCCCGCACCTCGACCACGAGCGTCGTCCACGGGCGGACGAGCTTGTCCATGGGGTAGCCCTGGATCCCGATGGCTTTCACCTCGCTGTCCGTCTCCGCGGTGATCTGCAGCAGTTCCAGGTCGAAACCAGCTTGTCCGGTCGTAGCGTTCACGATCAGGATGAAGGCGTCCTGCCAGGAGCGAGAGCCGAAGACGAGTCCCGCTTGCGAGACGCCGTCCGAGCCGACGCGGACGTCGACGGTCAGACGACAATCGGCGTGCTGGGGTTTGCCGGCGTGCATGATCCCGCCTTGGTCATCGGCGGGGCACTCCCAGCCCGATTCGGTCTTCCTCCAGTCTCCAAACGTGTTGACGTCGACGAAGGTGTGCAGGAGCGGCGTGATCTTGGGCGGAGCCTGGGTGGGGACCTCGACCTTGGGCCGTTTCGCGAAGTCCTTGTCCGCAGCGTCACGCACCTTGCTGGACGACCCGGGCTGGAAGCGCTCGGCAGCGTCCAGCAGTTCGAAACAGGTGTCGAACCAGGCGGCCTTCTGATACAGCTTCGCGGTGGTGTTCAACCGCGTGGCGGTGCCATCGAGTTCCTTGAGCAGCATCTCGGCGTGGGGATCGTGCGCCGTCGTCAAGGCATCGATCCGCGTGGCCAGTTCCTGGCGCTGGGCCGGTTCCGCGAGGGGCAAGGCCATGCGCGCGAGCCACAACACGGCCAGCGCACCATCGACGTCCTCCGCTGCGAGGGCGATGTCGACCTCGTCGAGCAGCTCGGCGGGCGACGGCTGCGCCGGTTCGGCATCAAGGGCATCCAGGTTCGGATCGTCCTGGATCAGGGTCGAGACGGCGAGGCACGCGATGAGGGGCAACAGCATCGTTGGAGCGTAGCGCGCCGTTCCGAATGGGCCAACTCCAGGCCCGTTCACCCACACCACAGGCCGAACCCCAAGCGATCGACGGAGGATACGGTCGGCGCGGGC
>JAJDEX010000078.1 GCA_029259575.1 Planctomycetota bacterium
GGGAATCGTAGTTATTGTTACCTGACTCCGTACTGGGGGTTACCTGACTCCGTACTCCTAAAACGTCAACGCGACGCTGTTCGTCAGGTTGCTGCCAGCCGGACCCGTATCGCGGTGATACAGCTGAAAGCGCCAGGTCGAACCGGCGACGATCTGGGTCATCTGCGGCAGCGATTCCAAGTCGTAGTGCGACACGATCGAGCCCGTGGGGCCCGAGTTCAGGATGGCTCCACCCGGCTCCAGCAACCGCACGAACGGCAGGCCGATACACAGGATGCCCGACCCGAGCGGCGCGTTGTTCGCGACCTGCGACATGACCAGGATCCCGAACTGGTTGGCGGGGAGGTCGGAAGCCGCGAGCTCGAGCGTGCCGCCGATCGTCGTGGTGCCACACCCGGAAACGGACAACGTCCCCACCATGCCGGTCGTGTTGGGAAGGGACGTACACACGGGCGTCGACACGGTCGTGCAACCCGTTGCGAAGACCAGGACGCGCGCCGGTTCGCCGATGCCGAAATCACCCTGGGCAACCATGGCGAATTCGATGGAGCCATCGCCGTTGACGTCGTCGAGCGGACACATGGAGATGCCGAACCAGTGATCGGGAAGGTTGCCCTCGATCGATTGGATGATGTCGCCGTTCGCACCGGAGATCAGGTGGACCGTGCCCTGGCCAAGGTCGTGAACGGCGGAGTCCCCGACCAGGAAATCCCCGATCCCATCGCCGTCGATGTCCTCCATCCGCGCCAAGGACTGGCCCAGGTTCTGGGGCGAGGCCGTGCCGGTCACGTCGTAGAGAGAGGTGCCGTTGGTCCCGGAGAACACGCGGACCTGTCCGACTCCCGCGAAGCCCAAGGCGCTGATCGCCAGGTCGTCGGCTCCGTCGGCGTTCACGTCGTCGATGGACTGCACCCGAACGCCGAACAGCTCGTCCTGGCCCAGACCGTTCAACGTGTACAGGTTCATGCCGGTCGCTCCCGAGTACACGCGAACTCTGCCCGTGTTCCCGAACTCGCCCGGCGCACCGAGCGCCACGTCCGCGAAACCATCGCCATCGACGTCGCCGAGGCGAGTCGCGCTGGTGGCGTAGTCGTCGGCGCTGAAGCCTCCTCCGCCGATGCTGTTCAGGACCGAGCCGTCCACACCGGAGAGGATGTCCCCGCCGCCGGCGAGCAAGGCTGCAGGATGCGTCGCCACGAAGTCGGGAACGCCATCGCCACTGACGTCGCCGAGCCCACAGACGGCGTAACCGAGCCGCTCTCCCGCGTCGCCATCCACCGCGAACAAGAGGCTGCCGTCGGCGCCCGAGTGCACGCTGACGCGCCCGTCGTCGCTCACGCCTGCGAACGGGTCCCCGATCACGAAATCGGGAATGCCGTCGCCCGAGATGTCACCGAGGTCGCTCGTGCTGATCCCGAAGTTCGAGCCTGGCGTTGGACCCAGGACCTCGTAGACGAACGTGCCGTCCGCCCCCGAGAGCACCTGGACCTGGCCGTTCGCGAACTGGCTCGGGACGGACGTGAAGAACAGGTCGCCGAGCAGCATGTCCGCGATTCCATCGCCCGTGACATCCCCGATGCGTTCGACGTTCAGCGAGAACCAGTGATCGGGGACCGTGTTCTCGAACTCGTACCAGACGGTCGCTTGACCGTGTGCGACGGTCGCCGAGAGGGCCATGACCCATGGGAACGGATGGAGCGAGGTTCGGAAGAGCTTGGACATGTCGTCGTGGGAAGGGGGGCGTTGCAGGCGCTCTGCTAGGTGCATTCTGGCCGAGGGTCACGTCCGCCGCTGGGACTGGACGGCAACATCCCAATTCCAATCACTCGCGGCGGCCTTCGACCCCTTCGCAGTCGATGCCGTTGCGCTGCAACAAAGCAGCGGTCACCCCCGGACCCTGGACCACCTGGTCCCCGACGTGCGTGTTCGCGACGCCGCACGAGGGCGAACGCTCCTTCAGGAAGGCCTGTCTCGCTCCGGACGTGCGACACGCCTCGAGGGCGCCCTCCGCGCCACGCTGGAACTCGGCCGTCACATCGCGGCCGTTCTCGTCGACCATGCGTGCCTCGCCGTCGAGCACAGCACCCGCATCCTGGTCCTCGATCCATGCGGCCGGCCGAGGCGTGCCCAATCCACCGTGCTCCTCGGGACAGAACGGCACGGCACGCAGACCTTCCGCGGCCAGGTGGTCCTCGAGCACGCGGTCCTGGTTGTGCTTGCCGTCGTAGCGACACGCCTTGCCCAAGAGGCATGCGCTGACCAGCACCGGACGTTCGGGGTCGTGTCCCATGCACCTATCCTAGCCGGTTAGGATCGAACGCATGGCCACCACCATCCTCGTCCCCCTGGCTCCCGGTTTCGAAGAGATCGAAGCCGTCACGATCATCGACGTCCTGCGCCGCGCCGAGGTCCAGGTCACTGCAGCGGCGCGCGGTGGGGGCGTGATCCTGGGGTCGCGCGGGATTCGCGTCGAGGCCGACGCGGACCTCGCCGAGATCGACCTGGACGCCTTCGACGCGATCGTCGTGCCGGGCGGGTTGGGCGGCACGCTCGAGTTGATGCGCGAGGCCGACCTGCTCGCTGCCCTGCGTCGGTACGTCGAAGGCGGCAAGTGGATCGCCGCGATCTGCGCCGGCCCCATGGTGCTGGCGGAAGCCGGTGTCACCGACGGCGTTCCCATCACGAGTCACCCGGGTGTGCGCGATCGATTGACGGGCCAGGACCTCCACGATGCGCCGCGCGTGCTCCGGTCGGGGCGCATCCTGACCAGTCAGGGGCCGGGAACAGCGATGGAGTTCGCGCTGGCGCTGGTCGGCGAACTGGTCGGAGAGCAGGCCAGTCTGGATCTGGCCGCCGCCATGGTCGTCGCCGTCCCCCAGGGACTGGCCTAGTTCGCTCCGCACGGATCGTCGGACCCGGCTCACGCGGTCAGGAGGCGACTGCGGTCCGAGCGCGAGCGGCGTCTGGACGCCTCAGACGCCGTTCGGCTCGTTGTGCGGAATGGACCAGGCCAGTCTCGTTGACGGAACGGCGAGGTCGCCATTATCCTCCTGGCCCTCGAATCCGGTCCCCTGGCCTGCCCAAACGGCCCCGAACCTTCCGGTCCAGGCCGCGGAATCACCCCTCACGGCCCCGCTTCCGGGGAAACTCGAGCGGCTGCCCGGCCTAGACAGGGCAACTCCACCGGCTCCCGAGCCACGTTCTCCCACCGACCTTCCAACGGGATTCGCACCCCCGGATCTTCCCCCTGGGCCTCACGACGAGGTTCTGGTCCGCACTTGCGAACCCGCGACCCGATCGCAGCGTTCCCCTGGGGCATTCCCCTCTGGTCCTCCGCTTTCCGGAACCCCACCGACGACTTCCATGCGCGCTTCCCTCATCGCCCTTCTGCTCACGCCTTGCACCCTCGCGACGGCGGACACGATCCACCTGACCTCCGGCAGCAAGATCGACGACGTCAAGATCCAGACCGAAGGGATGGACGTCGTCGTCTATCGCGAGGGCCGCAAGAACAGCGAGGTCGCGTCCAAGGACGTCGACCGCATCGTCTACACGACGAAGCCGGACCTGATCGACCAGGCCGACGCCGCCGCCAACAAAGGGGACTGGGGCAACGCGATCGGCGACCTCGAGGCCTACCTGGCCGAGAACGACGAGCCCGAGCGCAACTTCAAGTGGGCCCGCGATTACGCGCTGTTCCAACGCCTCGAGTATTTCAGCTACATCGGAACCCCCGAGCAGGTCATCGAGGCCGCGAACGATCTCTTCAGCCTGGCGCCCGAGTCGCGTCACGTGCCGACGGGGCACACCATCAAGGCCGACATCCTGTTCCTGGCCGGTGACGCCGCCGGTGCACGGGCTGCGCTCGGTCCGTTCAAGGCGCTGATCGACGGACGCGCTCTGGGCGAGCGGTGGTTGCTCGAGCACGACCTGCGCGGCGTCCTCTTCGACACGAACCTCTCAGGCGACGCGCTTCAGACCAAGCTGACCAGCCTCGACTCCCGCGCTCGCGGCGGGTATCCGATCATCCGCTCGCGCGTTCAGGTCGCGATCGCCGAAGGCCACCTGGTGGCCGGCAAGCTGGGCGAGGCCGAGTCCATCTTCCGCGAGGTGACGCTCTCCAAGACCGCCTCGGACGGCAGTCTGGCCGCGGCCTACTACGGCCTCGGGCGTTGCTTGTACGAGGCCGCCGCCGCCAAGTCCGCCAGTGGCAAGGATGCCTCCGAGGACTTCCAGACGGCCCTGCTCGCGCTCCTGCGCGTCACCGTCGTCTACGAGATGCATCGCCAGTACGTCCCCGCCGCGTTCTACTACGCCGGCCGCTCGTTCGACGGCATGGGCGACGAACAGAGCCTTGCGCGGGCACAGTCGATGTACCGCAAGGTCATCGCGCGTTTCCCGGACTCGCGCTGGGCACGTGAGGCCAAGGCGTTCCGCCGCGGCTAGGAGCCATCCATGCGAAGGCCCTGATCGACCGCTGCGCTGCCATCGGCAGCCGAAGCTGGATCCAGGACGGACGTTCCCCGCGAGGGGGGCGTCCGTTCCCCATTTGTGAAGGCGCCGTTCGCGTGGCCCTCCCTCCACAGTCCGGGCCAACCGCCACCGCGCCTCGATTCCGCACGTCTCTCCGGCGTGGACGTCCTCCCGACGTCCCGAACACGGAGAAACCATGCTGGACACGATCGTCGTTGCGGGTGCAGGCGCTGCACTCGAGTCAGGAACCGCCCCACAGCCCGAACGAGTACGCCCGGGACCGCACGCGGCGACGATCGCGGGCTCATCACGGACGGCGCACGCGTCCACGGCGCAGGGCCCTGCAGGCGCGCCGGCGACCGCGGGCTGGTCGGGGCTCGAACAGTTCCGCCCGATGTTGGAGCGCTGGCTGGGGCGCCGCTGCCGGGATGCCAACCTCGCTGCGGACGTGGAGCAGGAGACGTTGATTCGCGCGGCACGGTTCGTTCGTCCGGCGGGGGAGGGGCGTCAGCGGGCCTGGATGCTGCGCGTGGCGGCGAACGTCCTGCACGACCATCTGCGCCGCAAGCTGCGCGGTCCGCTGGTGGGGTTGGACGACGAGTTGACGGGCGCCCTCGTTTGTCGTGAATCCGCCAGCCGCTCCGAGATCGGGGACGAGCGCTTTCGGATCGATGGCTACGACCTCGACGTGGACCAGGCGCGCATGCGACTCGACGCCGCGATGCGCCGGATCCCCGTCTCCGATCGCAGGTTGATCGAGTCGTGGTACGCCAGCGAAGGGAGCAGCCACGCCACGTCGCTCGCCTGCGGGCTTTCCCCCGAGTTGATCAAGACAC
>JAJDEX010000079.1 GCA_029259575.1 Planctomycetota bacterium
CGATGAGGGCGAAGGGGCGTCCAGTCATTTCTTTCACGAGCGACCGCTCGTCATCGTACAGAGCACGACACGGGCCTCACCAATCGCCCCAGAAGTCGAGCAGGACGATCTTGCCCTTGTAGTCGGACAGCTTGAACGCGACGCCGTCCATGTCGACACCATCGATCTCGGGAGCGAGGTCGCCGTCGTCCAAACCTTCGCGAGCGTCGATCGTGGCCTGGATGCGCGAGGCCAGTTCGCCGTCCCGGAGGCCTTCCTTGGCGCCCAGAAGTTCACGCTTGGCCATCGCGTATTCCTTGGAGCCCAAAGGGGCTTTCTGGATGACGGGGCGCAGGCGGACCAGCTTGGCCGCACCTTGCACGTCGCGATCTTCGCTCTTGGTCTCGATGGTCTTGAGGATCGACTCTACACGAGCTTGACCGAACTTGTGGGCCAGTGCACCGACGGCCTCGGGCACGTCGACCATGAGGGGGCTCCTCACGTGCGTCTTGATCAACGTGTTGATCGAGGCGGACATCACGCGGTCGTCCACGTCGCCGTACGAGTTGCGCAGGATCCAGAGGTGGAAGGGGATGACCGCATCGGTCTGGGCGAACGTGCGCGTCGCCTTGAGGAAGCCGCGCTTGTGCTCGTCGAGCAGTTTGTCCGGGGGCGACATGGACATGGCCGGGATCGGTCCGCCCTTCTCGATTGCGGCGTCGATTTTGGCCTTCTCTTCGGCGCGCCAGGCCTCGATCGCCTTCAGGAGTTCGGCTTCGAGTTCTTCGAAGTGCGCCTTGGCTCGCTTGGAAAGCTCGGCGTCCTGAGCCTTGGCGTCCGGTTTCCGATCTTGAGCTTGGGCCGGCGACCCGAGGACGGCGAAGCCGGTCCACAGGACGAGGGCAGCCAAGATGCCGGTGGTCATACGATGAATCACGGGAGAGGTCCTCGTGGGTTGGGCGGCGTGTGCCGCGATGGGGGGCTTCGGCCTGGGACCGGCCTGGGGGACCGGAAGAGGTGTTCCGAAGCGTGTTCGATGTTACGGCGCGGGCCCGGGATGTTCGGCAATCCAGCATCCGAACCTGGAGCATCCTGCCCTGGGACGTCCGGAACGCCCTCAGGACGTCGCGCCGAGGCCCATGAGCGCCAGAACACGGTCCTTCGCGCTGGTCATGGGCACCACGCCGTCCACCGGCTCGGGATTGCCGACGCCGAAGGGTTGCGAGGAGATCCAAACCGGCCCCGCGCCCGGCGTGGCCGGCAGGCGACCGTGGCTGCCTCGAATCAGTTGCGCGTCCAGCGGGATCACGTCCATCGCATACCGCATGCCCAGCTTCTTCTGCGCGAGTCGACGCGCGACGCGCACCATCGGGAAGCGCAGCTCCGGATCCAGAAGCATCTCGAGCGGGTCGTAGCCCGGCTTGCGATGGATGTCGACCGTGCGCGCGAAGTCCGGCTCCGCAGCGTCGTCCAACCAGTAGTAGTACGTGAACCAAGCGTTCGGCTTGGCCACGACGACCAACTCGCCCGCGTTCGCGTGATCGATGCCGTGCGCTGCTTGGGCGGAGCGGTCGAGGACTTCGTCGACGCCGTCGAGGCTCTCGAGCACGCGCCGCGCCTGGGCGATCGCGTCCGCGTCCTGGCAGTACACGTGCGCGACCTGGTGATCGGCGAGTGCGAAGGCGCGGCTGCCGAACGGATCGAGCACGTCGCCGTTCGGCGTCACCCGCGCGACCAAGAGCCCGGCTTCGCGCAGCGCTCGATTGATGTGGACGGGTTGGTCGACGTCCGTGATGCCGTACTCGCTGACGACGACCGTCGTGGCTCCGGCGGCGTCGGCCGCGACCATCAGGTCGCCGATCACGACGTCGAGATCGCGCAACGCCTGGCGCGAGCGTTCGTGCGTCGGACCGAAGCGTTGGTGGTCGTAGTCGAGGTGCGGCAGGTACGCCATCGTCAACGTCGGCCGCTCGCGGCGCAGCGTCGCGATCGCAGCGTCGGCGATCCAACGACTGGACGGCAGGCCGGCCTTCGGTCCCCAGAAGTCGAAGAAGGGGAAGGCGCCCAGGTCCTGCTCGAGCTGCGCGCCGTACGCGGTCGGCCAGCTGTACGTCGCGGGGATCTTGCGCCCGTCGGCAGGGTAGAACGGCCTGGGCGTGATCGACCAATCGACGGCCGCACCCATGTTCCACCACCAGAAGACCTTGGCGCAGGTGAAGGCCGCGTCGCGCTGCTTGGCGGTTTCGTAGACCTTCTCGCCTTGGACCAGCGCGTTCGCCTGGCGCCAGAGGTTGACCTCGTGCGTGCCCCGCTCGAGCCAGCCGTTCCCGACCGCGCCGTGCTGGGCCGGCATCTGTCCGGTCAGCAGCGTCGCCTGGGCGCTGCAGGTGACGGCTGGCAGGATCGAGGACATCGGCGCCATGTCGCCACGATTCGCGAGCGCGCGCAGGTTGGGGGTGTCCTCCCCGACCTGGTCCGCGGTCAGCCCGACGGCATCGATCCAGAGCAGCGGCTTCATGGGGGAGAGGGTACGCGAGGCGGCGCCCGTCGGGGAGCCGCGGGGGAGCTCGCGCGCTGACTTCCGAAGGGTGCCCGGTTCTCGATCGAGCACGGCCTCCCGAGATGTTCGGCTTCGGGCGGGCACGGCTCCTAGACGAGTTCGGCTCCCACACGGGCCAGGTTCTTGAAAGGGCACGGCTCCCGAAAGGACACGGCTGCCGAAAGGGCACCGTTCCCGAAAGGGCACCGTTCCCGAAGGAGACCCGGTTCCCGATTGAGGCCGGACGCGCCCCGCGGTTAGCATCCCGCCATGTTGCGAAAGCTACTCAGCCTGCTGGGCATGAAGGGCGTGGTCGTTCCCGACGCCGCTGGGCTCGAGGAAGGCCAGGCCAAGACGATCGAGGTCGGTGATCCGCTGGCTGGCGGCAAGGTCGTCCTGTTGTGCCGCGTCGAGGGCGTCGTCTACGCGCTGGACGCCAGGTGCCCGCACGACGAAGGCGGCCGGTTGGCGAAGGGGCCTTTGTTCGACGGCAAGCTCGCGTTGTGCCCGCTGCACAACTACCGGTTCGATCCGCGCACCGGCGATGCGGTCGGCGTGGCCTGCAAGTCGGCGCGCCGCTACAAGGTCGTCGAAGCGAACGGGAAGCTCGAGGTCTTCTGCTAGCAGGCTTTGCCTCTAGCGCACGGCGTCCTGAATCTCGCTCAGGACCCGATTCGTGGTCGACGCACCGCTGGCTCCTTCCGCGTTCGTTCCGACGCGGACGATCGTCCCTCCGGACGTGTGCCGCTGGAGCGCGATGACCACCGCGACGGCCCCGACGTTCATGCTAGCCCGATAGGCCGCGGCGTCCAGCGTCTGCGTGCCCCCGGAGAGCTTCGAGCAGGCTTGCTGGACGGCGATCCAGGTGTGATCCAGCTCGGCGCTGACGATGACACCCGTGGTGGGGATGGGATCGACCGAACTCTTGGTCGAGCCACAGGCCACGAGGGCGAGGGTGGCGAGGAGGACGGTGATGCAGCGGCTCATGTCTTGAGCCTACGCCGTGGGCCCGCAGGTTCCCAGTCCCGGCGTGCCCTGTGCCCAATTGCCACGGTTCCCCTCGCCGTAAAGGCGGCTACGATTCCCGCCATGGCACAGAAATCCGCGACGTCCTCGCCCCTCTGGGGTCCTGCGCTCCTGAGTTGCTGGCGCGGCAAGTGTCCGCGCTGCCACGAGGGTGTCCTGTTCTCCAAGCGCTTCCGCTTGCGCAACGACTGCGAATCCTGCGGGCTCGTCTTCCGCAAGGACGGCGGCATGACCGGGCAGATGTACGTCAGCGCCGCGGTGACCGAGGTCTTCGCCATCGCCATCCTGGTCGTGATCTACCTGGCGACCGACTGGAGCACCGCCGTCTCGTTGACCGTCGGCCTGTCGCTCGTCGTCGTGTTCAGCTACTGGCTCCTGCCGCGTTCGATGGCGTTCTGGGTCGGTGTCGAATACGCGACCGACACGGCCAACGAGCGTCACGCGCAGGCCTCGTTCGAACAGTCGGAGAAGAGCCGGAAGACGGATGCCTGAGCTGCCCGAGGTCGAGACCACCGCGCGCTTGATCCGTCCGGACCTCGTTGGGCGCAAGGTGCGCGAGGTGAACGTGGAATGGACGCGCACCCTTGGCGGACAGGATCCGTTCGCGTTCACCGAGGCGCTCGTCGGCGCGACGATCGTGACCGTGGATCGGCGCGCGAAGTGGGTGCGGATCGCGCTGGAGCGGCGCGGCAAGTCCGTGGGCACCGTGCTGGTGCACCTGCGCATGACCGGGCGACTGGTCGTCAACCCTTCCCGCGAAGAGGCGCCCGACTACGCGCGCGTCAGTTGGCGGCTCGACCGCGGGACCCTGCACTTCCTGGACGTGCGCAAGTTCGGGCGGATGGAGTTCTTCCGTGACCCGACCGAACGCCTGGCTGGCCTGGGACCCGAACCGCTCGGCGAGGACTTCACCGCGTCCTGGTTCCGAAGCGCCCTGCGCGGTCGCAGTCGCGCGCTGAAGCCCCTCTTGTTGGACCAGACCTTCCTGGCCGGGCTCGGGAACATCTACGTCGACGAGTCGCTGTTCCGGGCCGGGCTGCATCCGTTGCGCCGCTCCGACCGCGTGCCGCCGCGCCGAGCCGACGTGCTACATGCCGCCATCCGAGACATCCTGGCCGAGGCGATCGAGCGTGAAGGGTCCTCGTTCGACGGCTTCTACCGGACCCCGGAGGGCCAGCCGGGGGGCTACCAGCACCTGTTCCAGGTCTACGGCCGCGAGGGCCTGCCGTGCCGGGTCTGCGAGCGCCCCCTGAAACGCATCGTGGTGGGGCAAAGAGGGACACATTTCTGCACCCGATGCCAACCGACGCCGCGCTCCTGAACGCTAGAATCCCCGCCCCATGATCGAGACGAACCAATTCAAGAAGGGTGTCTGCATCGTCTACAAAGGCGAGCCCGTAGGCATTGTCGACTTCTCCGTGTCCACGCCGACCGCGCGTGGCGGCAACACGATCTACAAGACCAAGATGCGCCATCTGCGCACCGGTCAGCTCCTGAACGAGTCGATTCGTTCGGGAGAGAAGTTCGACGAGGTCGACGTGGAGCGCCACAAGGCGAGCTACCTCTACAACGACGGTTCGAACTGGTACTTCATGGACGACGAGACGTTCGAGCAGTTCGAGTTCACCAAGGATGCGCTCGGCAGCGACGTCGACCACGTGCCGGACGGGATCGAGGGCCTGCAGGCCGTGTTGATCGACGGACACGTCGTCGGCATCGAGTTGCCGCTGTCCGTGATCCTGACGGTCGCCGAGTGCGACCCCACGATCAAAGGCGCCACGGCCCAGGCTCAATTGAAGCCCGCCACCTGCGACACCGGTCTGGTCGTCCAGGTCCCGCCCTACATCGAGCCGGGTGAGCGCATCAAGGTCGACACCCGCGACAACCGCTTCCTCGAGCGCGCCAAGGACTGAACGGGAGTACCGCGTCGGGAGTACGGTGTCAGTCACCTTCCTCCCGGTTACGTCATCGGCCACCTGGCAGCGAAGCTGCCAGGTGGCCGATGACGTAACCGGGAGGAAGGTGACT
>JAJDEX010000080.1 GCA_029259575.1 Planctomycetota bacterium
CGCCGACCTTGCCGTAGCGCGTGTCGAACACCGGGTAGCCCAGGTTGCCGGGCTTGAAGAAGTACTTCTCCCAGAACCCCGACGTCTGCGGGATGTGGTTCTTGCGGTACTTGCCCAGGTACGAACCGTCGGCGTCGATGATCGCGGCGGTGTTGTAGTAGACGCCCGCGTCATCGCGTTCGTAGACCGGAACGACGATCACCATCTCGTGCTTGATGGCGTAGGGCTTGAGCGCTTCGACGGTCGGACCCGGGACGGGCTCGGCCGCGTCGTACCAGCGCGGATCCTGGCCCGGGCAGAAGTAGGGACCGTTGAAGATCTCCTGGAGACACAGGACCTGGACGCCCTTGGCGCCCGCGTCCTCGATCATGGGGATGTGCTTCTCGAAGCACGCGGCCTGGATCTCGGCGACGGGGACGGTCTCGTCGTTGATCGGGTTGGCGCACTGGATCAGGCCGCCTCGGATGATTCTGGACAAGTTGGTGCTCCTACCAGCGAGAGATGAGGACCTTGCGGTCGGTGAAGAAGTCGAACGCCTCGCGGCCGTGGGCCTTGGAGTCGCCGAAGAACGAGCCCTTGGCTCCGCCGAACGAGAAGAACGACATGGGGGCCGCGACGCCGATGTTGACGCCGGCCATGCTGGCGTCGACCTCGTAGCGGAACTGCCGCGCGGCCTTGCCGGACTGCGTGAAGATCGAGTTCGCGTTCGCCAGCGGTTGGGCCTTGGTGACCGCGAGCGCTTCGTCGAGCGACGCGACGCGTTGGATGCAGAGCACCGGGCCGAAGATCTCCTCGGAGGCGATCCGCATGTCCGGCGTGACCTGGTCGAAGAGCGTCGGGCCGATGAAGAAGCCCTCGCCCGGCACCTTGGCTTCGCGACCGTCGACGACCAGTTCGGCGCCCTCGGCGATGCCCATCTCGATGTACTTGAGCACGCGTTCCTTCGCGGCGGCATTGATGACCGGTCCCATCGTCACGCCGGGCTTCGAGCCGTCGCCGATGACGATCGCTTCCATGTTGCGCTTCAGGCCTTCGCGCACGGCCTCGTGCGCATCGCCGACCGCCAGGATCACGGACGCGGCGAGGCAGCGTTCTCCGGCACAGCCGAACGCGGACTCGCAGACGTTCTCGGTCGTGTGCTTCATCTCGGCGTCGGGCATGACGATAATGAAGTTCTTGGCGCCGCCCAACGCTTGCACGCGCTTCATCTTCGACGCCGCGCGCGCATAGACGAGCTCGGCGACGGGGCTGGAACCGACGAACGACACGCCTTCGATGTCCGGGTGATCGCAGATGGCTTCGACGCAGTCCTTGCCGCCGTTCACCAGGTTGAGCACGCCAGGCGGGAAGCCCGCCTCGTCGATCAGCTTCCAGATGAAGCGTTGCGAGAGGGGCGTCTGTTCCGAGGGCTTGCACACGAACGTGTTGCCGCACGCGACCGCGAAGGGGAAGAACCACAGCGGAACCATCGCCGGGAAGTTGAACGGCGCGATGCAGGCGAAGACGCCCATCGGTTGGCGCACCGACTCGCAGTCGATGCCGCGCGCGATGTCCTCGAGGGCCTGGCCCATCATCAGGGACGGTGCGCCGCAGGCGACCTCGACCATCTGGATGCCGCGCTTCACGCTGCCGAGCGCTTCGGACAGGGTCTTGCCGTTCTCGAGCGTGACGATCGCGGCCAGTTCCTCGGCGTGCGCATCCATCAACGTCTTCAACCGGAAGAGGTACTGGATGCGATCCTGGGCGGGGACCCGGCGCCAGGTCTCGAACGCCTTCCGAGCCGAACGCACCGCCGCGTCCAGTTCGGTGGCCGTGCCCAGCGGGCAATCGGCGATCACCTGTCCGGTGGCGGGATTGGTGACCGGATGGGAGGTGGGGGCGTTGGAGTCGACCCACTCGCCTCCGATGTAGTGCTGCAGACGTGTCGCCATGGGAGTTCAGGGTGGAGCCTTGGGGGCCGGAGGAGGGCCGCAGGCGGGCGGAGGACCGTAGCAGGCGGCCGTGGGCGTCACAATCCGGACCCTTGCGTGTGCGCCCGAAGGGACGTGCCGCGCCGCTCGTTCGGCCTGGGAACGCCGATTCCATCCGTCCCCGGTTCCTCCGGACCGCGGCAGGGTCCCGGCGATGAGGTCCGAAGGCTCGTCCCGGGCCGGCTGGGAGCGTGGGGGAAGGCGTGGCGCGATCGAGTCCGCCAAGCTCGACGGTGCGCCTCGAATTCGGGGGGAGCGCATTGAATCGGGATGGTGGAATACCCTGAGCCGATTCGCGATCGCCGGCTGCGTCCGTGCGCCCGGACCCTGGCACGAACGTGTCGAAGTTCGATCGAGGTCGAGGCCGGGACCACCTTCGCGCTGCTCCTGGCGCGGAAGAATGGGGGGGAGGCCGTCCCGCTCGAGCGTCACCGATCGCGAAGTCGTTCGGGAGTCCCATTCCGAGTCACACCCCGGGTCGGGTTTCGGGCGAGCCCACGATTGAGACGTCGTTCGAGCAGATATCAAGGAACCGCGAAACCCTGGTAGTCTGCAGCCTGCAAGAGGGCGCGTACTCCACGCGTGTGCCCGAGCTGGATCCATGGATCCAGCTTCCGGTCCTCCTCTCACTTCTCCTCCAACTCTACGTTTCACAACGATGCAAACCTTTACGAAAGCACTCTTTGCTACTGCCATCGGAGTTCTCTCCACCGGCATGGCTAGCGCTCAAGGCGACTGTTCCCTGCCCGGCATTGCCGTGGTCGGCGCTAACGCGTACGACACGACCGGCGCCTCGACGGACGTCCACCCCAACAGCTGTACGGCGATCACCGCGAACCAGTTCTACACGTTCACCGCGGCTGTCGACGGCACGTACACCTTCGACTTGTGTGCCACGACCTACGACACCAAGATCGCGGTGTACGACGGCGCTGACTGCTCGGCGCCTTGCCTTGCCAGCAACGACGACAGTTGCGGTCTCGCGAGCTCGGTCGACGTGGTCGTGCTCTCCGGCGCGACGGTCCTCGTCGAGGTCGGTGGATTCGGTGGTGGCGATGAAGGTCTCGGTACCTTGACCGTCACCGCGGGCCCCCCGCCCCCGCCGGCCCCGGTGAACGACACCTGCGCCACGCCGCTCGTCGCTGGCCTGGGCGCCACGGCCTTCGACAACACCGACGCGACCAGCACTGGTTTCAACGGTGGAGGGCCTTGCTCGGCGGCCATCGGTGCCGACATGTTCTACATCTTCACCGCGGGTAGCGACGATACGTTCACCTTCGACACCTGCGGCTCGAGCTTCGATACCCGCCTTGCAGTGCACGACGGCGTCGATTGTGGTGCGACCTGCCTCGGCGACAACGACGATGCGGGTTCCTGCAGCCCGCAGAGTTCCGTCGACGTCTCGCTGCTCACCGGCGAGACCGTGCTGGTCCAGGTCGGTGGATTCGGTTCCAACACCGGTACCGGCGACCTGAACATCTTCGTCTCCACGCCGCCCCCGCCGCCCCCGGCGAACGACACCTGCGCGACCCCCACGGTCATCGCCGGTGAGGGCACCTTCGGTTACGACCGCACGACGGCCACCTCGAGCGGCTTCGACGGTGGTGACGGCGTCACGACCTGCACCGGTCTGGGCAACGGTGGTGCGGGCAACCGCGACATCTTCTTCGCGTGGACCCCGGCGACGTCGGGCGACTACGAGCTGGACAACTCGAGCGAAGGCAACGACACGCACTTCAACGTGCACCTCGGCGCCGACTGCTCGGCGACCTGCCTCGTCGAGTCCGACCCGTCGACCTTCGACTTCATCGGTGCCGTCGCCGCGACGACCTACCTGATCCAGATCGGTAACTGGTCCGGCACCAGCACCGCCGCTGGCCCGGGCGACCTGGTCATCACCGCGCTCGCTCCGCCCCCCCCGGCTCCGGCCAACGACACCTGCGCGACGCCTGACGCGATCGCTGGTGAAGGTAGCTTCGCCTACGACCGCACGTCGGCCTCCTCGAGTGGTTTCGACGGTGGCGACGGCGTCACGACCTGCCTCGGCGGCATCAACGACGGTGCGGGCAACCGCGACGTCTTCTTCGCCTGGACCCCGGCTTTCTCGGGTGACTACACCATCGACACGTCCAGCGAAGGCAACGACACCGAGGTCAACATGCACCTCGGTGCCGACTGCACGGCGACCTGCCTCGTGGAATCCGACCCGGAGAGCTTCACGTTCTCGGGTGCGGTTGCGGCGACGACCTACTTGGTCCAGATCGGCAACTGGTCCGCGACCAGCACCGCTGCTGGCCCGGGCACGCTCGACATCTCGTTCAACCCGCTGCCCCCGGCGAACGACACCTGTGCGACGCCCGAGGCGATCGCTGCGGAAGGCACCTACGCCTACAACAACGAGTTCGCGACGACGTCCGGATTCGATGGTGGTGACCCCCTTCTGTGCCACAGCCCGACGAACCCCGACCTCGACGAGTTCGGTCAGCAGCACCACGACCTTTTCTGGGCCTTCACGGTTCCCTGTGACGGCGACTATCAGTTCGACACGATCGGTTCGACCGGCTTCGACGACAGCCGCTTGAGCGTGCACCTCGGTGCCGACTGCACCGCGACCTGCGTCGCGTCCAACGACGACATCGATACCGGTGGCGGCAACTACCTGTCGCAGGTCGATCTCGTCGGCCTCGTGGCCGGTGATACGTACCTTGT
>JAJDEX010000009.1 GCA_029259575.1 Planctomycetota bacterium
CGATCGCGATGCGCACGTCGGCGGCTCGCGCGGCGGAGAACAACTCGCGCGCGCCGGCGATCGGTGGCACCTCGTGGTAGTGCTCATGGATGCGCGCGAGGTAGGCCTCGACGTGCTCGGCCGGATCTCCGCCGAACCCGTGCGTGGCCTGCAACGCGCGCATGATCCCGAGCAGCGGAACGCCGTTCAGCGAGTAGAACTCGGCGTCGCTCGGCCGGCCACCGCGAGCCTCGAGGAACTCGGCGTACAAGCGGCGCATCAACGGCAGGCTGTCGGCCAGCGTGCCGTCCATGTCCAGCAACAAGGCGCGGACAGGCATGCGGATCAGCCGCGGACCTGGAACAACGGCACGAGCGGGTCGCAGCGCAGGTGCTTCGCGATGTCGCCGTGCGCGACCGCGTCGACCAGGATCGGGACGACTTCGTCGTAGGCCGCCAGGATCTGGGCGGCGTCCGCATCGTCGTGGGCCGCGCACAGGTTGTGCGTGCCCAAGGTCAGCACACCGCGCTCGAGCATCTCCTGCAGGAAGAGCGTGCGCAGGTCCCACAGCGGCGTGCCCTCGGGCGCCTTCAGGTTGACGAACGACCACGTCGGATGACCCGACACCGACATCAGGTGTCCGGCGCCGAAGCGGGTGATGCGGTCGGTCAGGCCCTCGGCGAGCATGCGTCCGCGGGTCGCCAAGGTCTCGAGAATGGGTTCCGTGCGCAGGCGCTGCAGCACCTCGCGCGCGGCGGCCAACGCCAACGTCTCGCCGCCGAACGTGGACGAGAAGAAGATCTCCTCCATGCCCGCCATGACGTCCGCGCGACCGCAAACGACCGAGATCGGCAGGCCGTTGCCGAGTCCCTTGCCGAAGGTGGCCAGGTCGGGGGTGACGCCGAAGAGCTCCTGGGCGCCGCCGACCGCGAAACGGAAACCGGTGATCGTCTCGTCGAACACGAGCAGGGCGCCGTGTTCGCGCGCCAGCGTCTGGAGCCCTTCGAGGAAACCGGCGGGCGGATCCGTCAAGTTCATCGGCTCCAGGATGATCGCCGCGACCGGGTTGGCACGCAGCCCGCGCTCGACCGCTTCGAGGTCGCCGTACGCGAACGTCGTGGTCAACGCGCGCACGGCCTTGGGCACGCCGGCGTTGCGCGTGGTCGTGCCGATCGACCAGTCCTGCCAACCGTGGTAGCCGCACATCAGAACGTGGTCCCGGCCGGTGTACGCGCGCGCCAGGCGAATCGCGCCGCTGGTGGCATCGCTGCCGTTCTTGCCGAAACGCACCTGTTCCGCGCAGGGCACGACCTGGATCAGGGCCTCCGCGACCTCGGCCTCGATCGGATGCGGCAGGCTGAAGGACACGCCTTGCTGCATCTGCGCTTGCACGGCGCGGTCGACGCCTTCGTCGCGGTAGCCGAGCAGCACGGCTGCCAAGCCGCAGACCAGGTCCACGTACTCGTTGCCATCGACGTCCCAGACGTGACCGCCCTGGCCGTGGGTCAGGTACAGCGGAGCCGCGCCTTTGGGCAACGCGGTGCGGCTCTTGCTGAACGTCTGCGAGCCCAACGGGATCGAACGCTCGGCGCGTTCGAGTTGAGTCAGGGAGGCGGAATAGTCGCGCGGCATGGGATCAGGCGGTGGGACCCGCCTCGGTGGACTCGGTCGGATCCTGTTGGAGGGACAGGTCGTAGCCTTCGTTCGTGGGGATGTGCTCGTTGAACTGAACGAGTTCGGGGCGTCGCTCCAACAGCTCCAGCACGTCCTCGGTCGTGAACTCGGGGACGGTGGGCAGCAGCTCGCCGTAGACCGTTCGCACGAACTCGAGGTCGGCCGTTTCGTCGACCGTCCAGCGCATTGCGGAGTGGTCGTGTTCCTCGGTCACCTGGCCGATCTTGAATCGCTCGGGATGGTTGTAGAGGAACGGCGTGACGTGTTCACGTTCGCTCGGCAGCTTGGCCTCGCTCGCGGCCGTCTGGAACGCGGCCCGAGTCACGACCTCGACGTCGAGTCCATCGGGATACGTTCGCGTCACCGTGTTCGAGGTGTAGTCGTGACCACCCTCGAGGTGAGTGGCGATCACACGATCGATCAACTCGGGGTCGGCCAACGGACAATCCGCGGTCAGCCGTACGATGTGGTCCGACTTGCCAGCGGCTTGCAGCACGCGATCCAGGACGTCGTCGACGCTGCCGCGATAGCACTCCCAACCGCGCTTGGCGCACAGCTTGGCGAGCGGATCGTCCGAGGGATCCGTGGTCGTCGCGACGACGATGCGGTCCATGCGCTCGGCACGTTCCAGTCGATCCATCTGTCGCAAGATCATGGGCCGGCCACAAACGTTGGCCAGCACCTTTCCGGGTAAGCGCCGCGAGGTGCAGCGCGCTTGTAGAACTCCGACGATCATGTCCGGGCTTTCCATTGGGAGGGGTCGACGATCAGAGGATCGTCACACGCGAGGCCGTCGAAGAGGGTGGGATCCAGGGGGATCGCCGCGGCTTCGAGGGCTTGGTTCAACTGCGTAGTGTCCTCGACGCCGAGGAGGACGACGTCGATTTCCGGTATCGATTGCAGGAATCCGAGCGCCCCGGCCAGCGGCGAGCAGCCTGCATCGGCGCAGATCCGCTGGAAAGTGCCCACAAGGGGCCCCAATCCAGGAATTTGGGGCATGGCGACCGGATCGCCGAGGAGGGCGCCCTGGAGCAGGGCCGACCTCGCGTGGACCTCGATCCCGGCCCCCCGCAGGCGGGCCAGGCGCTCCGGATCGAGCTGGCGGCGGTCCAACACGTTGGCCGGCAGCTGCACGAGGTCGATCGGATAGCGCTCCAAGAGGCCGTCGAGCTGGGCGGTCGTGTAGACCGAGGCGCCGATGCGTGCCACGCGCCCCGCGTCGCGAGCATCGCTCAACGCACGCCAGATCGCGTCGCCGTCGGGACCCAACAGGGCTTCGACGCGATGCTCGAGCCAACCGTGAACGCGCTCGAGTCCGAGCGTCTTCAGCGATGCATCGAACGACGCGCTGGCGTGCGCGCCAGCGTCCGGCACTCCCGCGTAGTCCGGCGTCTTGGTCACGATGCGCAGGTCCGCCAGTTGCGGCCCCAAACTGCCGAGGACGCGTTCGGCGTCGCCGTAGCGCGGCGCGGTGTCGAGCACCATCACGCCCGCTTCCGCCGCGCGCCGGATCACGGCATGCGCTTCAGCCTGAGGCGTGACGCCACGCGCATTCGTGATGCCGTAGGCCTGACCGAACTGAACGGTTCCGAGACCGAGCTTCATGCGGTCGGTCGCTATTCGAAGTAGTCGCCGAGCGACTTGCGCAGCACGACGTTCGACCAGCGCGACTCGAACGGGGGCTTGCCGCGATCCTCGACCCACGCATCGGCCGTGTCCAGGCTGATCTCCTGGTAGACGACCTCGTACATGCCCGACGCCGTGAACATCGACATGTGCGGTCCGCGCGGCTTGTAGCAGTACACGCCGCCTTCGGTCACATGGTGGTTCGCGTTGCGCGTCTGGTGCAGCGGCAAGAATTCCTGGATGTACAACGAGCCGCCGTCGGCCAGGAGCGCATCCAAGTTCGCGACGGACTGGAACAGGGTCTCGCGCGACACCCAGCAGAACACGTCGTCCACGACGATCAGGTCGAACGTGCCTTCGTTCGCGGGATCGGCGCAGATCGGGTTGTCCGCCATCGTGCCCTGCATCAGGTTCACGCGACCGTCGTAGGCATTCATGCCGACATCGACGGCCTTGGCCGAAGGCTCGACGCCGAAGACCTCGGTGCCGTGCTCGACGGCGTAGTGGTTCAACAGGTCGCCATAAGCGCAGCCGAACTCGATCATGCGCTTCGGCTTGATCGCGACCTTGTCGAGTCGATCGAGAATCCGGCGCTTGTACGGCCGCAGCGTGTGCGGGTCGTTCGAGGCGTGGTTGCGCTCGTGGAAGGCGTCCGCTTCGGCCGACAGGTAGTGCTCGTCCTGGTGGGATGTTTGCATGGCGTCAGGCTCGCGTCAGGTCCTCGGTGAGGTATTGCAGGAACAGCGGCAACCGCGTGTTGATGTTGATGTGTTGGTAGGACGGCAGGACCGGGCGCAGGTTCGAGTCCGCGGGCAGGTCCGGGAGCTCCACGCTGGGGGTCGGTTTGCCCTCGATGCCGAACCCGTTGTAATGCATCGGGATCAGCTTCAGGTCGAGCGCCTTGACCTCGTTGTCCGGCTGCGCGATGCCGATCTTGCGCAGGCTGTTCAGCCAGGATTCGTGCCACCAGCCCTTCTCGGTCCCGTAGTTCGGATCGCCCTTGGGATAGTGGAACTCGATCTGGATCAGGTCGTCGGGTCCGTCCTGCAGCTTGCCCGGGAAGGACGCGCGCTTGATCAGATGCTCGGGGGAGCCGCCGATCAGCTCGATGAACTCGCAGTCGAGCGGACGCTCGAACTGGATGGAGCCCAGCGCGAACGTCTCGGGAACGGCGTCGAACACGGGCTGGTCCAGCAGTCCCATCAGCACGCCCGCCGGGCCACACCAGTACACGCGCGGGGCGTGGAGCGTGCGACCGTTGGCGACGATCGAACGCACGTGGCGGCTTGTCGGATCCATCTCGACCTCGAGGTCCTTGGCTCCGACCTCGATATCCACACCGACGTCGCGGGCCCGTTGGGCGAGGCCTTCGGCGAACCCGTTGAAACCACCCGTTTCGGGGTAGATGACGTGCTCGCCGCCGTCCTGGCGGATGCGCGTCTGGTACTTGGTGTGCGCGCTGTCGCTGCGACCGACGCGATCGACCTTGGGGAAGAACCAAGGGTAGATGTTGGTCATCAACTGCGACTCGTCCACGCCGAACTCGAGGTGCTTGCGCTCCGCCGGGAACGAACTCAGGACCTCGTCGAAGATGAAGCCCGCGAACGCCGGGCCGTAGATCTTGCCCAGCGCCTCGCGGGTCGGCGGGTCGCTGCCCAGGTCGTCCACGATCTCGCCGGGCTTGAGCAGAGCTTGGAGTTCATCGGGCCAGTCCTGCGGGCCGGTGTTGTAGGGAATCAGCGAATCGCGCAGCAGGATCGCACGGTTCTTGGGCAGTCGCCGGAACTTGCCTTCGACCGCGTGCTCGAACAGGCGCGACACGAACTCACTGCGTCCGTGATCCAGCGCGTGCATCCCGAAGTCGAAGATGCGCCCGTGTTCGTTGGTGAAGGACCCGTCGCCGCCGCCCAGGAAGGGCGCGCGCTCGATCAAGGTCGTCTTGTAGCCGTACTGTCCCAGGAGGTAGGCGACCGTCAGGCCCGCCAGGTTTCCTCCCACGACCAGGGCATCCCTGGTTTCCATCGTCATTGCAGTCACAGGGGTTCGGCAGGAAAGCGAGCTTCGGGCTGATGTGCGTGGTCGGGCCGGCCGGAGGGCCAACCTTGATCGAGGTCGCGGCGCAGGATCGTCACGGCGACCTGGTCGTCGGGTGAGCCGACGGGCGGAATGCGGCCGTCGGGTCCGGGGTGCGGAAACACGTCCTGGAGCTGAACGCGATACGCGGGGTTCCAGGTGAACAGGTCCGCGTGGTCCATCTTGTAGCTGGCGAGTCCTTCCAGGTGGGCGTACGGATTCGCGTACGGCACCTCGCTGTGGAAGTCGTAGATCACGATCGCCCCGTTCGGCGCCAGCACGCGATCCGCTTCGGCTGCGATGCGGAACAGGTCCGAACGATCACAGAGATAGAGGCAGAACCCGAAGAGCATCAGATCGACCGAGTTCGTTTCGAACGGCAGATCGTCCGCGGTCCCGACCTCGAGACGCAGCTCGGGGAAACGCTCGCGTCCGGATGTCACGGCCGCCGCGCTGGGCTCGATCCCCCAGCATCGGGTGTCGGGGCGCTCGCGGCGGAGTGCTTCCAGACGCCATCCATCGCTGGCTCCCACTTCGAGCACGGTCTCCGCGGGCAGATCGAAGTCTCGCAAGGCACCCAACAGGGGGTCGTGGGCCGCCGCGGTCTCCAGGTCGGCGCGCGCAGAACCATTGCGCAAGAACCAGGCGTCGCCTTCCGATGCGAGGAAGGCGTCCTTCTGTAGCGGGGGACAGGACAAGGTGAGGCAGGGCGGAGAGCCGGGTGCATTCTACGCAGCCTCCTGGATCGGGGACAGGGCTACGGGCAGGTCTACGGACTTGTACCAGGAGTCCGGATCAAGACCCCTGATCCTGTGGCCAGGTGACGGGGCCCCGAATAGAATCCGGGCCCGACGCTTCCCCAGCGGTCCCCCCCCACCGGGCCCCCGGGACGTGCCCCTGCCGGCGCAGTCCCCGGTCGCCC
>JAJDEX010000081.1 GCA_029259575.1 Planctomycetota bacterium
GGAGTCGTCGCGGCAGGATCGGTGGCGGTCATGGGAACCTCGGAAGGGTCGGCGGGCGACCAGGATAACGGCCCAGCCCCGTTCCTGGACGACCGACCGGAGGAACACGCACGCGCCCAAGGATCCGCCCCCATGCAAGGGGGCGCCGGACGAGTTCTCAGTCGTCCGCTTCGACCGAGAAGGTCAGCGGATAGGCATTCGCCCGCGCCAGTGCCGTCGCGCGCTGGACCTTTCGCTCGGCCACCTCTTTCGGATAGCGGCCGATGACCGCAGCACCCGCCGCGTCGATGCGGATCGTCAATTCCTGGGCCCGCGCGGGAGGCAGTCGAAACACGCCCCGCAGAACCTGAATGACGAACTCGAACGTGGTGTGCGGATCGTCGTGACAGACGACCGCCGACAGGGGCGCGAGATCCGTGCGGGGCCGCTCGAGCACCTGCACACCAGGAGTCTCGCCCGCCATGCTGGAGGGCGAGCCGTGGGACGCGTGGGGAGTCATGCCGTTGGAAGGGGTCATCGCCCGTTGAGGGTATCACCGGCTGGGCCGATGCAAAAGAGGGCGTCCCTCAAGGCTCGAACCGGGGCCTGGCCAGCAAGTGCTCCCGCACGGCATCCGCGTCGATCCGCCACGTACCGGTGCGCGAAGGCCGCTGGACCGAAGGGGCGAGGCGATCGAGGAACGCGCTGCGGATCAGGGGCACGCCCCCCATCGAGATCAGGTGATCGTTCGGCACCTGACAATCGAACTGATCGAAGCCCCACAGGTCGAGCTGGGCACCGAGGCTGACGAGGGCGACTTTGGAAGCGTCGGTGCTGTCCGCGTACATCGATTCGCCGTAGAACGTGCCGCCGATGGCGAGGCCGTACACGCCCGCGACCAGGGTCTCGCCGTCCCAGGCCTCGACCGAATGGGCCAGCCCCATGCGATGCAGTTCCGTGTAGATCGCGACCATCTCGCCCGTGATCCACGTGCCGTCGCGGTCGGGGCCGCGCTTGTCGCGACAGCGTGCGATGACGTCGTCGAAGGCCGTGTCGAGGGTCACGCGATAGCGCTCGCGACGCAGGGTCTTGCGCAGCGAACGCGAGAGGTGCATCTCCTCGGGCTCGAAGATCATCCGCACGCGCGGACACCACCAGGCCAGAGGTTCACCCTCCATCGGCCACGGGAAGAAGCCGCGCGGGTACGCCGCCATGACCCAGGGCAACGTCAACTCGCCGCCGAGCAGGGCGTCGGGCGAGCGATCGTCGCCACGGAGATCGGGGAACCAGGGTGTCATCATCGGAACGTACCCAGCCTAATCCTTGTACGCGGCGCGCGTGGAGACGATCCTGCACGGATGACCCGTCTGTTCACACCGCTCGAAGCCAACCGCACCTTGCCCCTCGTCCAGCGGATCGTGGCCGACATCCTCGAGAAGGGCCAGCGGTTGCGCAAGCTGGTGCGCGAACCCGAGGATCGGGACGTGCGCCTGCAGATCAGCGATCTGGAACGCGACCTGCACGCCCTCCTGAAGGAGCTCCACGCGATCGGCTGCGACTACAAGGACGCCGGCTTCGAACAGGGTTTGGTCGATTTCCCCGCCAAGATCGAGGACGAGGACGTCTACCTGTGCTGGCGCAGCGACGAGGACTCGATCACGTGGTACCACCCCGTGCGCGAGGGCTTCGCCGGGCGGCGCAAGATCCCGGCGGCGCTGCTGGCTGGCGAAGGCTGATCCCGGAGGCTCCAGGTCATCGGGATCGGCGCGGAATCCGGGTCGACCCCGCCCTCCGCCGGCGTCGATTGGACGCAGGCCAACCCCGTGCGGGTATCATGGGCGCTGGCCGCGCGTCCCCCACGCGGCGACCTGGAGATTCCCTTTGACCGAACGCAACGACGCCGCTGTCCCCGAGAGCCTGCAAGCCAAGGGTGGCCTGGGCGAGGGCACCGTCCGCGCCGTCGCCGCCGAGACCGGCGTGCCCGAGGGCAACGTCTACGGCGTCGGCAGCTTCTATCACCTGCTCGCGCGGCCGGACAAGAAGATCCGCGTCTGCACGGGCCTGTCCTGTCAGCTGAAGGGTGCCGAGACGCTCCTGAAGCAGGTCAAGGACGCCGGGCTCCCCGCCGAGGGCTGCTCCTGCTTGGCCGCCTGCGACGCCGCGCCCGCCGTCCTGCGCGATCGCGTCGTGCTGCCGTCCGTGACCTCGAACGACGTCGCCGCGGCTGGCGACGACTGGACCGCTCTGCGCTCGGCCGCCGCGCCCGACGAACAGGCCTGGCGTGGCACGTCGGGCCCCGTGGACGCGGACCCGAACACGCTCGCCATCGGCCTGCACCTGCCGATGGACCACTCCGGATCCGGGCTGGACCGCGCGGCCGAAATGGGACCGGACGCGATCATCGCAGCCATCGAGGAGTCCGGGCTCCAAGGCCGCGGAGGCGCCGGCTTCCCCGCCCACATCAAGTGGAAGGGCGTGCGCGCCGAAGCCGCCGAACCCAAGTACCTGGTGCTCAACGCCGACGAGGGCGAGCCCGGGACGTTCAAGGACCGCGAGTTGTTGCTCAGCCGTCCCGACCTGGTCGCCGAGGGCCTCGCGATCGCCGCGCGCGCGGTCGGCGCCACCGACATCTATCTGTACTTGCGCGGCGAGTTCGCGCTGCCGATCGCCTCGCTGCAGGCGTCCATCGACGCGTTCCGCGCCGCGGGCAAGATCGACGGCTTGACCTTCCACATGCACGAAGGCCAGGGCGCTTACATCTGCGGTGAAGAGACGGCGCTGCTCGAAGCCGTTGAAGGCAAACGCGGCATGCCACGCCTGAAGCCGCCCTTCCCCACCCAGAACGGACTGTGGGGCAAGCCGACGTTGATCCACAACGTCGAGACGATCGCCTGCGTGCCGTCGATCCTGAAGCGCGGCGGCGAGTGGTTCCGAAACCTCGGTCGCGGCGAGGCGGGCAGCAAGCTGTACTGCGTCAGCGGACACGTCGCGAATCCAGGAACGTACGAGTTGCCGTTGGGCGTCTCGCTCGACGAGTTGGTGGAAGCCGCGGGCGGCTACGTCGGCGAGCTCAAGGCGTTCAGCCCCGGAGGCGCCAGTTCGGGATTCCTGCCGGCCTCCCGGCGCACGGAGCCGTTGACCTTCAAGG
>JAJDEX010000082.1 GCA_029259575.1 Planctomycetota bacterium
TCCATCGAGTCGCGGTGCCGCACCGTCACCACTCCGTCCGACAGCGTGTCCCCGTCCACCGTGACGCAGAACGGGGTTCCGACCTCGTCCTGGCGGCGGTAGCGGCGGCCGATGGCGCCCTTCTCGTCGTAGAACGTGGCCATGCCGGCCTGGCGCAGCTCGTTCTCGATCTCGTGCGCCTTCTCGGGCATGCCGTCCTTCTTGACCAGCGGGAAGACGCCGACCGTGATCGGCGCGATGCGCGGGTGCAGGTGCAGAACGACGCGCGTGTCCTTCTCGAGCTGTTCCTCTTCGTAGCTGTCGATCAGGAACGTCAGCGCCATGCGGTTGATGCCGCCGGCGGGCTCGATGACGTAGGGCGTGTACTTCTCCTTGGTCTGCGGATCGAAGTACAAGAGGTCCGTACCGCTCGCCTCGCTGTGACGCTGGAGGTCGAAGTCGGTGCGACAGGCGATGCCCTCGAGCTCGCCCCAACCGAAGGGGTACTCGTACTCGACGTCCGCGGTGGCGGTCGAGTAATGCGCGAGCTCGCTCTTGTCGTGGTCCCGCATGCGCAACTTGGCGGGATCGATGCCGAAGCGCGTGTACCAGTCGAAGCGCTCGTTCTTCCAGAACTCGTACCACTGTTGCTCCTCGTCCGGCGGCACGAAGAACTCCATCTCGGCCTGCTCGAACTCCCGCGTACGGAAGACGAAGTTGCCCGGCGTGATCTCGTTGCGGAACGACTTGCCGATCTGCGCGATGCCGAAGGGCGGCTTCATGCGCATCGACTCGAGCACGTTCTTGAAGTTCAGGAAGATGCCCTGGGCGGTTTCGGGCCGCAGGTACGCGACGTTCGCGGTGTCCTGGACGGGCCCCATGAACGTCTGGAACATCAGGTTGAACTCGCGCGGCTCGGTCAGTTCGCCCTCGCATTCGCGCGGCGTCTTGGACGGCTTCTCCGGACACTTGAGTTCATCGACGTGGTCGGCCCGGAAGCGCCCCTTGCACTTCTTGCAGTCGACCATCGGATCGCTGAAGCCCCCGACGTGCCCGGACGTCTCCCAGACCTTGGGGTTCTGGATGATCGCGGAGTCGAGCCCGACGACGTCGGCCCGCGTCACGACGGTGGCCTCCCACCAAGCCTCCTTGACCCGCCGCAGCAGTTCGACGCCGAGCGGCCCGTAGTCGTACGTGTTCCCGATGCCCCCGTAGATCTCGGAGGCTTGGAAGATGAACCCCCTGCGTTTGCACAGGGAGACGATCTGGTCCATCAGGGTGGGCTTGGGCTTGGCCATGGCTGGGTCGGAGTGGGCGGCCGGCGGACTCGCGGCGGCCGCCGGGTTCGTGACGGGTCCCGGCTCGAACCGGGGAGGAGGGCGAAGAGTCTACCGCTGCGACCGGCGGGAGTCGGCCCTGGGCCGGGCTCGGTGCGGGGTGAATCCGCCTCCCCGGCCCAGCGAGCGGCGGCTGGGAAGCCCGGGCCCCGATTCGATGCGGCGGACCCGGTTCGGGGTGATCCAGGGCTCCGGGATCGCGAGCGCTTCGGCTCCGGCCCTTCACCCCGCCCCGGGAGCCCATTCAGGCGGCAGGCACGCCCCCACCGGGGAAGACTCGTCTCGACGGGGTGAAGTTGCGCCCCACGGCCCTAGAATGTTCCGCCGTGATCTCCCCGGCCCCCACCCACAAGCCCCAGTCCTGGACCGCGCCGACCGCATCGACGGCGCGCCGGGGCGACGTCGCGTCCGAGCTGCAACGGCTCGAGGACCACGTCGTCTCCGGAGGACGGGTGAATTCCGACGAAGCACTCTGGCTCCACGAGCATGCCGACCTGCTCACGCTCGGTCGCATGGCCGACGCGGTGCGCTGGCGACTCAATCCTGAGCCGATCGTCACGTACATCGTCGACCGCAACGTCAACCCCACGAACGTCTGCATCACGGACTGCGGGTTCTGCGCATTCTATCGCAAGCCGGGGCACGCCGAGGCCTACGTCCTCTCGCGCGACGAGGTCTTCGCGAAGGTCGAGGAGACCGTGCGCCTCGGTGGACAGCAGCTCCTCATGCAAGGCGGGCACCACCCGAACCTGACCACGGAATGGTGGGCCGAGCTGATCGCCGACATCACCGAGCGCTTCCCCATCAACTGCCACGCGCTCTCGGCACCCGAGCTCGATCACTTCAGTCGCGTCGAGAAGCGTCCGGTCGAGGACGTCATCCGCGACCTGATGGCGGCCGGCATGGGCAGCGTGCCCGGCGCCGGCGCCGAAATCCTGGTCGAACGCGTGCGCAAGATCATCGCGCCCAAGAAGACCACGACCGACCGCTGGCTCGAGGTGCATCGCCGCGTTCACGAAGCTGGCTTGCGTTCGTCGGCGACCATGATGTTCGGCAACGTCGAGACGCCCGCCGAGCGCGTCGAACACTTGATCCGCTTGCGCGACCTCCAGGACGACACGGGGGGCTTCACCGCCTTCGCCTGCTGGAACACGCAACCAGAAGGCGTCCCCGAGGAACACATCTACCCGGAACGCACGACGCCCGCCGTCTACCTGCGCGTTCAGGCCCTGTCGCGCATCGTCCTGGACAACGTCCAGCACATCCAGACCAGCTACGTCACGCAGGGCATGAAGATGGCGCAGGTGACG
>JAJDEX010000083.1 GCA_029259575.1 Planctomycetota bacterium
GGCCGTGCGCTCGGCGAGTTCGGTGCGACGATACTGGTGGCCGGCAACATCCCCGGGCGAACGCAGACGTTGTCGCTCGCGATCTTCGACAGGTATCAGGAACAGCGCGACGCGGAAGCGCTGACGTTGGTCGGCGTGTCCGCATTGCTCGCTTTCGGTCTGGTGATGCTCGTCGAGCGGTTGAGCCGACCCGCGCACCGCGTGCGAGGACCGCGCGCATGAGCCCGACCGACGGATTCCTCATGCGCGGACGGCTGCAGCGCGACGCGTTCGCTCTGGACCTGGACATCCGCTCGTCGGGCCGCAGCCTCGGCGTCTTCGGACCGTCGGGTGCCGGCAAGTCGACGTTGCTCGAGGCCATCGCTGGATGGATCCCATTCGACGGCGAGATCCGCGTCGGCGCGCACACCTTGGGTGGCTTGCGGCCCGAGGCGCGTGGCATCGGGTACGTCCCGCAAGACCTGCTGCTGTTCCCGCACCTCACCGTGCTCGAGAACCTGCGCGCGGGAGCACGCCGCAACCAGTCCGAAGGTGGGATCCCCGAGATCCTCGCCATCCTCGAGCTCGAGCGGCACGCCGATCGGTTGCCGCAGGAACTTTCCGGCGGCGAACGCCAACGCGTCTCCATCGGGCGCGCGCTCGCGTCCGGGCCGGACCTGTTGCTGCTCGACGAGCCGCTCGGTTCGCTGGACCGCGCCCTGCGGCGTCGCGTTCTGCCGTACCTGTTGCGCGTGCGCGAACGCTTCGAGGTGCCGCTCGTCCTGGTCAGCCACGACCCCGCCGAGATGCACGCCCTGTGCGACGACGTCGTCGTGCTGGAGGCCGGTCGCGTCGTGCGCCAAGGTCCTCCGGCCGACGTGTTGTCGGGACCGGACCTGGTCGGCGCGGACTTCGAGAACGTCCTGTCGGGAACGATCGCATCCCTGGAACCCGGCATCGCGGTCGTGGGCTTGTCGGGTGGCGCGACGCTGCGCATCCCGGGCGAGGACGGCGAGTCCGAGGGCACGGGCTCGGCGCAGGTCGGCGAATCCGTGCTGGTGGGCCTGCGCGCCGAGGACATCCTGCTCGCCACCGGGGACGTCCCCGGATTGTCCGCCCGGAACGCCGAGCCCGCGACCGTCGTGTCGCTGACCAGCCGTGGGGGAGCCGTCCACGTGCTCCTGCGCGCGGGGAACCAGGACGGCCCGCTCGTCTGGTCCCGCGTGACGCCCGGAGCCGTCGAGGAACTGGGCCTGGCCCCGGGGACCGCGGTCCGCCTCGTCATCAAGACCCGCGCGGCGCTGCGCCTGGCCTGACCCGCAACGCGCGGATCGCAATCGGGCACCGCGCCACCTACCCTGGGGCGCATGCGACCGATGGATCTCGTCTGGGTGGGGCTGGGAGGCGCCACAGGAGCCGTGCTGCGCTTCCTGATGGGAGCAGCCGTCGTCAAGGCGATGGGCGGACCGGCCCACCTGGCCACCCTCTGCGTCAACGTGCTCGGTTGCCTGGGCCTCGGCGCGTTGCTGGGCTGGAGCGGCATCCACGAGCCCCCGGGTCCGACCGCCCGCGCTTTCCTGGTCGTGGGTGTGCTCGGTTCGTTCACGACATTCAGCACGTTCAGCTGGGAAGCGCACGACTTGTGGCGCGCAGGCTCCCCACTCGGGGCGTTCGGATACGCTCTGGCGAGCTTGGTCCTGGGGCTCGGCGCCGTTTGGGTCGGCGCGTCCTGGGTCCGAGGCTGAACCGCTGGAATCGCCTCGGTCGAGCTCCGTAGGGCTCCCCGAAAGTCTTCGGTTTGCAAGGGGCGAACGCTGCCCCGTGAAACCGGAGGACGCGGTATCCCAGTACTACTCCTGCCGCCGCCCCGCTCCCCATCCATGGACCTCCAACCGGGTCCTGGAGGACTCCATGCACCCTGCGCTGCTCCTCGTCTCCGTCCTCTCCCTTCCCGCTTCGTCTCCGCCGGTCCCTGCGACGCCGGTGTCCTTCGAAAATCTCCTCGAACCTCGAGACGATGCCGAGGACGCCTGGCGCTTCATCGCGGGTCTCGCCGAACGCGACCTGCACGACCAGGTCGTGCGCGAGGCGAAGTCGTTCTTGCAGGATCACGGCGGGCACGATCGGGCGCCGGACGTGCGCTACCGACTGGCGGATGCGCTGTTCGAGCTGGACCGGTTGGACGAGGCCCGACCCCATTTCGAGCGCTTGGCCGGGCGGGACGGCTTCTCCTTGGGCGGCGAGGCACGGTTCCGGTTGGGCCAGTGCGAACTCGAGCGCGGGGAGCTGCAGGCGGCGGCCGCAGCGCTCCAGGTCGTGTCCCAGGCGGGCCCCGACTACCTGAAGGACCCGGCCACGTTCCTGTGGGGCGAGGCCCTGTTCCGCGCCCAGGACTTCGCCCAGGCCCGTGAGCGGTTCGCTGCTGTCGATGCCAAGGGCGAACGTGCCGCGGACGCCTTGCACGGACAGGCGTGGTGCGCCTTCCGACTGGACGATACCGAGGGCGTGATCGCGCTCGTCGGTCGCTTCGATCAACGTTTCGCGGGCGATGCGCGGCGCGGCGAGTTGGCCTACCTCGTCGGCGAAGCTCACTTGGCGGCAGGTCGTCCTGGACCGGCGCGGCAAGCGTTCGCGAAGGTCCCGGACGGACCCCACAAACTGGCCGCGTTGCGCGGTGCTGCCTTCGCCGCGGCGGACGAGGGCGATCGGCGCGCGGCGATCCAAGGCTTCACGGCGGTCCTGGAACAGGATCCGAAGGGTCCGCACGCGCGCGAGGCCGCGCTGCATCGTGGCATCCATGTGCTCGAACTCGACGGGGCCGAGGCGGCCCTCGACGCCTGGAAGCAGCACGACCCCGGCGACGACGCCGAGGCGCTGTACTGGTTCGCACGCGCCGAACTGGGTGCTGGCAACCTCGACCAGGCGGAACGACACTTGAAGCGGGCGTTGAGCCTGAACGGATCGACGGACGAATTGCGTGCGCGCCTGCAGCAGGTGCGCGGCGATGTGGTCGCGGCCAACGGCAACCTGCTCGAAGCGGCCCAGGCCTGGCGCGCCTCCGGAACCGACTGGGGGCTCCAAGCGGCCGCGGCGGCCTTGCTCACGGCCGGCGATCACGAAGGCGCCATTCAAGTGGCGCGCGAACTCCTCGATCGAGAGGAGGGCGAGTTCCACGACGAGGCCGCGTTGGTGCTGGGGGAAGCGCAGTTCGCGACACAGGATTGGAAGCAGGCTGCGGAGACGTTCGTGGCGATCGCCAAGTCCGACCCCGACGCGCCGGACCGCGCTCGCGCGACCTTGCGTCTGGGATGGTGCGCCTTCATGACCGGCGATGCAGCCAGCGCACGGACGTACTTCGTCGATGCGGCCAAGAACCGCGGCGAGCACGAAGGCCGCTCCGAGGCGCGTTTCATGGCGGCGCGTTGTGCCGAGGAGTTGGGCGACGGTCAGGCCGCACGCACGGAGTTCGCCGACTACCTGGCGAAGGATGCCGAGGGCGAGCACGCTGCCGAAGCCGGACTGCGCGGCGGACGACTGATCCCTGGAGAGGCGGGCGAGCAGCGCCTGGCCTGGGTGCGGTCGACCTACCCCGATTCTCCGTTCGCGCCTCGCGCCGTGTTCGAACTGGCCGAGCGGTTGTCGGCTCGCCAACAGGTCGATGCAGCGATCGCCCGCTATGAAGAATTGCTCGAGGCCTATCCGAACGACGTGTTGGCGCCGCACGCGAGCTACGGCCTGGGCTGGATCCTCTGGTCCAGCGGGCAGGCTGGTCCGGCAGCGACCGCGCTGTGGCGCACGGTCGATGGCTCCGACGAGACCCTCGTCACCGCAGCGCTCGAACTGCTCGTCTGGGCCGAACGCAAGAACGGCAACGCGAGCCAAGCGCGCAAGGCGTGCTTGGCCTTTGCCGCGCGAACGAACGATCACGGGCGACGCATGGGCACCGCGAAGGAGGCCTCGCTGGCGCTCATCGAGAACGGGGAACCGGGCGAGGCCTTGGGTCTCTGGGTCGAGCTGCGCGGTTCGAGCGGTTCCCACGCCGAGTCGGCTGCGATCGACGTCGAACGCGCGCACTTGATCCTGGCCGCAGGCCGGTTGGACGACTGCCAGACGATTCTGGATCGACTGCGCCGTGCGGACGAGGACGTCGCAGGCTTGGGCGAGGCCTACCTGTTCCTGGGCGAGGCGCGCTTCGAAGCGGGCGACACGAAGGGTGCGACGCACGCCTACGACCTGGCGATCCTCGAAGGCGGCGCGCCCGAGGTCCTGCAGCGTGCGCTCTACAAGGGCGGCTTCGCGTGGTTGCGCCTGGACGACGCCGACAAGGCCGTCGCGCGCTTCGCAGCGCTCGTCGAACAGCACCCCGCGTGTACGTTCGTCGGCGAGTCGCTGTTCCTGATGGGCGAAGCGCACTTCCGCGCGGGACGTTTCGCCGAGGCGGAGAGCGCCTTGCGACGGGTCGTCGAGAATCACAAGCGCCACGACGTTCGTCCGAAAGCGCTCTTCCGTTTGGGCATCGCCTGCGGCGAACAGGGCAAGTGGGCCGAGTCCGCGCCCGTGTTGAACGAGCTGCTGCAACGCCATTCCGACTTCGAAGCAGCGCTCGAAGCCGAGCTGTGGCGTGGACGCGCTCTGATGCACACCGATAAATCGCGCGCCGCACGGGCCGCGTTCGAACGCGTAGCCAAGGGAGACGCCGGAATCCTGTCCGCGCGCGCGCGCATCGGGCTGGGGCAGTTGGCCGAAGCCGCGAACGAAGCCGAGGACGCCTTGGCGGAATACCTGAAGGTCGCCGTGCTCTACGCGCATGCCGAGGAAGTTGCGGAAGCGCTCTACCGTGCGGGCGACGTGCTGGCCGGACTCGGTCAGGACGACAAGGCCGCGGCGCGCTTCGAAGAGGCCTCGCAGAAACATCCCGACACCGTCTTCGGACGTCGCGCCAAGAGCCGTCTCGGCCAGGGCGGCGGCCTCGTACCCCCGAACCAACGATGATGCTCACTCTCCTGTTCGATCCCATGCTGTCCACGCTCGTCGAGGCGCCCGCCGCGGATCCCGCGGCCACGGCCCAGGGCGAAGCGGGTCTCGAGTCCCTGTTCGAGCTGCTGGTGAACGGCGGTCCGATGATGATTCCGATCGCGATCTGCTCCATCATCACGGTCGGCTTCACGGTCGAGCGCTGGATGCGCATGCGTCCCGCGTTCCTCGGTCCGCGGCGTTTCGGGGATCAGGTCGTGTCGAGCGTTCGTGACGGCGACGTCGATGGCGCGCTGGCTCTGTGCTCGAAGTCACGCTCACCGTTGTCGCGCATCCTCAGCGCAGGCTTGAAGCGCGTGGATTGGCCGTTCCTCGAGCGCGAGAAGGTCGTCGAGGACATCGCGGCCGGCGAGATGCTGCAGTTGGGCGCGAAGTTGCGTCCGCTGTTCCTCGTGTTCCTGATCGCGCCCCTCCTGGGCTTGCTCGGGACCGTCTGGGGCATGATCGAAGCATTCTCGTCGCTCGCGGCGAAGGGTGCCCAGGACAACGCCGAGGTCATCGCTGCGGGCATCTATCAGGCGCTTTCGACGACCGCAGCGGGCCTGGCGGTCGCGATCCCCAGCGTCGTCGCCTACTACTGGCTGCGCGGACGCGTCGAGGCGTTCGGCATCCGGACCGAGGGCATCTACCGCGACCTCGAAGAAGCGTCGCGCGGAGCCCGAGCCTGATGCGCGCCCGTGCCAAGGACACGTTCGAGGATGCGACGCTGAACCTGGCGCCGATGATCGACGTCGTGTTCCTGCTGCTCGTGTTCTTCATGGTCGCGACGACCTTCGCGAGCACCGAGGAGGAGATTCCGCTCGACCTGCCGTCCGCGGAGACCGGTGAGGTCGCCGCCGAGGACGAGGAGGAGATCATCATCTCGCTCGACCAGGACGGGGGCATCACGATGGGCGGCCGCAGCTATACCGAGGACACGTTGATCGACGCGCTCGAGAGCGCTGCGGCGACGAACCCGGACGTGCCTGTGACGATCCGCGGAGATCGCGATGCGGTCCTCGCCGGCGTCGTCGGGATCATGGACGTCTGTCGCACCGTCGGCCTGACGGACCTGGGCATCGCCACCGAGGATCACTAGACCGTCATGGCCGTCCGCCACCTCGGCAAGAACGTCGTCATCGTCGGCGCCCTCGTGGCGGTCGGCTTCCTGGTCGCGTGGCTGCGCTTCCGGCCGCACCTGACCAGCGAGTCGCAGTGGACCGACGGCGTGCGCGAGTACGCGGTGCAGGAGACGGACGGTTCCGTGCGCTATGCAGTTTGGGAATCTCCCGTGCCGTTCGCAGACGAACTGGGTGGCGACGAAGGACTCGGACGGCCCGCGCTCTCGCCCGACGGCCGCTGGATCGTGTTCCCGGTCGGCGTGCCAGGCGAAGGCACCGACCTTTGGATTGCGGACGTCATCGGCGGCGAGCCGGTCGACCCCAGGCCGTTGACCGCGGTCAACTCGGTGGGGGACGACCTCGCGCCGGCGTTCGGACCCGACGGTCTGTGGTTCGCTTCGGACCGGCCGGGAGGCCTTGGACGCTTCGACCTGTACCGCGCACCGTTGCTGCGCGATGGCATCGGGCCCGCCGCACACGTCCCCGAACTGTCCAGCAAGAGCGACGACCTGGACCCCGCGCCCTCGCCTACGGGCGGCGCCGTGGCGTTCGTGTCGAACCGCGGCGTGACGCGCGGGCTGGACCTGTTCCTGGCGCGACCGGGCGACGGCAATGCATTCGTGATCGAGCCGATCGTGCGCTTGAACAGCGCGGGCGACGAGCGCGAGCCCGCGTTCGCCGCCGACGGTCGCACGTTGTTCCTGGCCTCGGACCGCGAAGGCGGCCAGGGCGGTTTCGACCTGTATCGTTCGTCGTACGGCAGCGAGGGCTGGGTGAATCCGAGTCCGCTCGCCGGCGTCAACGGCCCTGGTGACGAGCGCGGACCCGCGCCGTCCGCCGATGGCTTCACGCTGCTGTTCGGAGGTTCGCAACCGAGCCTGCGACCGGCCGAAGACACCACGGACGAGGTCGCTGCCGCGCAACTGTGGCGCGCCCGCTCCGTCGAACTGTTCCGCGAACCGGGGCGGCCCGTCGGCTGGCTCGAGCTGTCCTTGCTGTCGATCCTGATCCTTCTGGCCTTGCTCGCATGGCTCGCGAAGCGTTGGGAGAACCTGGACGTTCTGTACAAGTGCTTGCTCGTGTCATTCATCGCGCACGTGCTGCTCATGATGTGGTTCCAGGAGGTCTACCCCGAGCGCGAGCTGTACGCGTCCGGCGAACCCGGTGGAGGCCGCCGCATGCGATTGCGCCTGGACGCCGACCCGAACGGTCGGAACGCGGCGCGCTCCGAGATGGGGGGCGCGATCGAAGTGGCCCGCGCCGAGGCCAGCGGAGCACCCAGTCGTTCGGAGTCCGAAGCGGGTGAAGTCGCGACCGGAGCCACGGCCCGCGCGAACGAAGTGGCGGCCGCGAATCGCGAGGACGAGCCCGTGGACCTCGAGCGCGCGGCCGGCCCGAACGCGGATCGCCATGAGACCCTGGACGCTGCGGCGGCTGCACGGGATCTGGCGGATGCGCCCGAGGCGTTCCCGTTGCGCGCAGGCAGCGCACCCGAGATGGCGCTCTCGGCGGCGGCAGGCGAACATCGCAACGCACCCTCCGGAGGTGCGGCGCCGGCTGCGGCCATGGATCTCACCCGGGGCATGGATCTTCCTCGAGCCGGACAGGTCGGCTCCGCTCTGCAGGCCAGCGTCGAGCGTGCCGAGCGCAAGGCCTCGGACGGCAGTCCTGGTCGAGCACGCTCCACGTCCGAACGCGTCCTCGATGCCGACCTCGTGGCCCATGGCGCCGCGCCGTTGCGGGACGCGCCCAAGACCGACGGAACCTTGAAGAGCGGCGAGGCCGTGGTCCTGTCGTTGGACGGCCTCGAGCCGACCGCTTCCGCGACGCGTTCGTCCGACGGTGATCTTCCGGATCGACCGAACGGGGAGACCGGCCTCGATCGCCCGCTCGTACCGACGGCCTCCGGGCCGAGCGCGTCCGAGGTCGCCATCGCAGTCGGTGCGCAACATGGGGCGCCGACCCGGTCGGAGCCATCCCCCGCAGCACCGACGCGCATCTCCGCGAACTTGGGACCCGTGTCGCTCG
>JAJDEX010000084.1 GCA_029259575.1 Planctomycetota bacterium
TGACCCCGCAGTGCTGCGCGGCGGCGCCCGGATCGATTCCGATGTCGAAACCCTGGCGCGTTGCCGGACAGGAGACGACCATGCGCGACGTGATGCCGACCTTCTGCAGCCGATCCAGTCTCGCCGTCCTGTTCGTGCTCCACCTCGGATTCCTGGCCGGTTGCGCGGCTTCCGAACCCGAATCGACCGGTCGTGTGCGTTCGGTCGCGGAACTGCCGCCCGCCTACGGGGAACTGTGGGTGGCGTGGCGCGAGAAGGCTCCGGACTGGACCGACCGGCGGCGCGCCGCGCTGGCGGATCCTGAGCTCGCCCGGTTCCTGGTCGAGAACCTCGTCCTCGACATGCTGGCCGGCTACAAGCGCGCGGACTTCTCGACGCCCGGCGCGATGGCCGGCAGTCAGTTCGACCGGGCGCGCGCGGAGCTGATCGTGATCGGCGAACCGGCGACGTGGAGCCTCGCCGAGCTCAACGCGATCGGCAACGGCTACGGTTCGGCGATCGGGGGCCAGGCGTTGATCGAGATCGGTCGCCCGTCGATCCCCGCGGTCGTGGCCCAGCTGGATCGCCAGGAGTTCCAGGCCCGCGGTCGCGCCGTCGATGTGCTCGCCGATCTGCCCCACGCGCGCCGCTCGGAATCGGAACTCCAGGAGCGCCTGCGCGTGATGATGGTGAAGGACCCCGAGTGGACGGTGCGCAAGCGTTGCGTGGATGCCCTCGCCGCGCGCGCCAGCCGGGACACGACCGTCGAGGAGGCGCGGCGCGCGATCAGCCGTGCGCTGGGCGATCCGGACGAGGCGGTGCGGCGTTCCGCGGCCCGTGCCCTCATGCGGGTGGGGGATCCCCAGGCGATTCCTGCGCTGATCCATTACCTGGAGCGCTGCGAGCGCGAGGCCGATCTGCGGGGACACGACGCGGCGCTCGAGGCGCTGCACGGATTGTCGGGGACGCGCGAGCCGACGGACTCGGCCAGCTGGCGCGCCTACTGGCGGGAGCGCAATCGGGCGAACAGCGGCCGCTGACCCGGGCCCCGGCTCCCAGGTTTCGGGACGGCGCGTCGAAGGTCGGCCGTCGAGCCGCGGGGGTCGCCCGGCCCCGTACGACGGAGGGTGGGCCGGGTGATGATCCGGATCGGCCCCGATGCGGGACGGGAAGGGGGGGCGGAGCGAGACCTTCGACCTCGGATTGCCTATCCTCTGCGCGATGTCTCGCTGGAAGATCGAACGACGCGGCCCGGGCTGCCACGAATGCGACCGTCCTTTCGAGGACGGGGAACGCCACGCCTGCTCCCTGACCCTCGTGCCCTTCGCGGAGACCGAGGAGGGGATCGCCCAGGCGGAGTCTGCCGCCCAGGCGGAGGCCCAGGCGGAGGCCCAGGCGGAGGCCAAGGGTGCCCAGCCGAAGGCCAAAGGAAAGGCTGCCAAGGCGAGCCCTGCCCCGGAATCGCCGGATCCCGACGACGAGATCCTGGTGCGCCGCGATCTGTGCTCGGGGTGCTGGCAGGGCGATGAGGCTCCCGAACGGGAAGCGGACCTCTTCTGGTGGTTCACGCGCCACCAAGAGAAGGTCTCACGCTCCGTTTCGCTGGATCTGGACTCCCTCGAGCAGCTGTTCCTGCAGCTCGAGGGCAAGGGCGAGCGCCCGGTGCGCGAACTGCGTTACGTCCTCTGCCTGCTGCTGATGCGCAAGCGTCGGATCAAGGTCGAGCGGGTCCTGCGCGACGAGGAAGGGGAGTCCTTCCTGGTCAAGCGGCCCCGTCGCGACGAGCGCTACAAGGTGTTCGTGTACGACTTCGATGCCGAGCGCATGGCCGAGATCCGGGACGAGTTGCAGGCGATCTTCGACGGAGCGGAGGCGCACGGCGTGTCGCTCGCCGATGCCGGAGACACCTCCGACGAGGACGAGGGCGAGGCCGGTCGGGCCGCATCTGGGGTCCACGACGACGCTGAGTCCGACGGCGCGCCCGGGGCCGAGTCCGATGCCGAGGCCGGAGCCGAAGACGCCTCGGCCGAGCTGACGTCCGCCGAGTCCTAGGCCGGCCCCGCTGGGCCTCCTTGGCGCATCACCCCTCGTTTGAGGGGGACTTGTACTCCCTTTGAGGGTGGTTCAGGCCCGTGCTTCCCACCTGCGCCGACCGCTGACGGGCCGCCCTGCCCGCGTCGATTCGAAAAGGCGTCGGTCGGGCGAGCTTCCGGCTCGCCAACCGACTCGGATTTCCCGCGCCCATGCGTCGATTTCGAGTGCCCGAACTCCCGTTGAACGGCCCGTGGTTCGTTGCGGATGCGTGGGGCGTACGGGCCGTGATCCTGGGCGATTCGTCGAGCCCATCGCTCCGAAGACCGGGTCGGATCGTGGACCGATCGGGCGCGGATCGGAAGCCGAATGGAGCCCGATGGACCCCTGGTGAAGCTCGGGCCCAGGTCGAACGAACGGACGCGAGTTGCCCGGGTCGGGGTTCCGAGGGGTGATTTGACCGGAGAAATCGGACCCGGGGACACCCCACTAGATATGGGGGGTCCATCCCTCCGTCATCCGTCGCTCGCCCACATATCTTGGGGCCACCTAGGACACCGGATTCGGGTTCGAAGCGCGCAACGCCCAGGTTCCCGGGGATTTCTGGGCCAGACCGTTGCCAGGTGCTGGATGGGGTCGTTGAATACCCAAATGGCGCGAAGTGGAGCGGAATGGCAAGAGCATGGAAGGGATGGTGGGCAGCCGCATGGCGCCCCGTCCTTCCTGTTCTGCGGCGATTCCCGCCACACCGTGGACAACAAGAAGCGCGTTTTCCTCCCCAAGCGATTCCAGCAGGGCCTCCCGTTGGATGAGGAAGGAAATCGCGCCGGGGTCCTGACCCGCGGCCTCGACAACTGCCTCAATCTCTTCCCCGAGTCGGGCCTGGACCGGGCCCTCGCGCGGATGAATACCGAGGCCTACGCCCCTGAGCAGGCCCGCCGCCTGCAGCGCGCCTTCTTCTCGTACTCCTCACGCGCCACGCTCGACGCTTCCGGTCGCCTGCTGATCCCGGACAAGCTCCGCGAGGTCGCCGGGATCGACAAGGACGTCGTGATGGTCGGCGTGATGGACCGCGTCGAGATCTGGGACGCCGCCCGCTGGGACGCCTACGAGGCCTCCAGCGCCGATGCTTTCAACGAGTTGGAGGACCTGCTCACCGGCGAGTCCACCCACGCGAACGGCCGTGACTCTTCCGACGCCGGGGGCCCCGCATGAGCGGTCCCTCGATAGATCGGAGTTCGAACCGCCCGCTCGTCGGGCGCTGGATTCAAATCCCTTCCATGAGTCAGGAACACGTGCACATCCCGGTGATGCCCGAAGAGGTCGTCTCCCTGCTGGGGGGTAGGGACGACGAAGAAACCCCTTCCGGGCTCCTTGTGGATGCGACGCTGGGTGCCGGGGGGCATTCAGCTTTGTTGCTCGAGCGCCTCCCGCGACTTCGTGTCTTTGGCACGGACCAGGATCCCGAAATCCTGGACATCGCGCGGAGGCGCCTCGGGCCTTTTCAAGATCGAGCGACGCTCGAGCATTGCCGGATGACGGAACTGGCCAGGCGCATGCGCAAGCTGCGTCTGGAGGCTCCGATCGGCTTCCTGATGGACGTCGGGGTCAGCTCGCTGCAACTCGACCAGGCGGATCGCGGCTTCTCGTTCATGAGCGACGGTCCCTTGGACATGCGCATGGACCCCGAGCGCGACCGGACCGCGGCCGACATCATCAACCGCTGGGACGAGGGCGACCTCGCCGACCTCTTCTACTTCGAGGGCGGCGAATCCCGCTCCCGCCGCATCGCCGCGGCGATCGTCGAAGCCCGCCGTCGCATCCCGTTCAAGCGCACCGGAGTCCTGGCGGACGTCATCGCGCGCGCCGTGGGTGGCCGCGGCAAGACCCACCCCGCCACCAAGACCTTCCAGGCCCTGCGCAGGGCCGTGAACGAGGAGGGGGACGAACTCCAGGCCGGCTTGGAAGCCGCCGAGACCGTCCTCGCC
>JAJDEX010000085.1 GCA_029259575.1 Planctomycetota bacterium
CGTCCGCAGCGCAGCTGGCGGCGGTGCGAGCGGGGTCCGGGGTGAAGACCGAGACGAAGAACCCGGACTCGTAGCGCGGGTGCAGGAGCTCGGCCTTGGCCGCCTCGGTGTTGAACGCGTCGACGCGGTCGGCGAGCAGGCGCAGGAGTCGAGCGCGGTCGCGATCCGAATGGGCGCGCAGTTCGGGGTCGGACAGGAGGCTCTCGACGGCGATGATGCCGAGGTGATTGCAGTTCGACCACGTGCCGCGGCACGAGTAGCTGAGCGCCGACTGGACCTTGGCGCGCATCCCGTCGTCCTGGACGACGGCGATCAGGGCCCCCACGCGGGCGCCGTACTGAGCGAAGGACTTGGACGCGCTCCAGGCGGCCAACACGGTCACCTCGCCCAGCAGCGGCTCGATCGACTCGACCCAGCGCTCGGAACCCGGAGGCGCGTAGCGGGCGTAAGCCATGTCGACGCACAGGGTCACGGGGCCGTGCGCCGCGCTGCGTCGCAGGATCTCGACGACGCTCTTCCACTCGAAATCGTCGAGGGTGTAGCCCGTCGGGTTGTGGCACGGGAAGTTCAGGATCACCAGAGCACGCCCCTGGGCCTTCACGAGGGCGACCAGCCCCTCTTCGAAAGCGGCCAGGTCGAACCGACCGTCCGCTGTGAACATGCTGAAGGTCTCGACACGACGCCCCGTGTGCTCAGCGATCACGCCGTAGGGCGTCCAGTGCCAGCTGGTCGTGTAGAGCGCTTGTCCGCGGTCGAGGAAGTTCACGACGGCGTGGTGCAACGCGCCGGTTCCGCCGGCCGTCGCCACCGCGGTCGCGCACGGGCTGAGGGGTCCGTCGCCGAAGACGTCGTGGATGACAGCTTCCCGGAAGGGTCGATCGCCTTCGATCGGCGCATACGCGGCCGCGCGCGCGGGATCGACGCCACGGAACGCTTCGAACACCGTCGGCATGACCGCCAGACGACCATCGTCCTCGACGAGGGCTCCGAGGGAGGCATCGATGATGCTCTCACCCGCTTGGGCACGCCTCACCGCCTCGCCATGAATGGCGAAGATGGGGTCGTTGGAGGGCCGGTCCGCGGCGAAGGCCGGCAGAGGCCCCGCCGAATCGGCCGAGGAAACAGGAAACATGGGATCGTCGCTCACGGTGCGGTGGCCCGGCAGTCTACCCGCTGAGGGGTCCCAGATGGATCCACCCCCCCTCCCAAAGGCCCATAGGGGCACATTCCACCCGTAAATCCGCCGTCCCCTGGGGCGAGGCCCTGGAGGAGCGCGGCGAGGGCGCCGTCAGTCGTCGTCCTCGGGGCGGTAGAGCGTGGGCTCGTCCCGGACGCGGAAGTAGGCGTAGCGGTCCTGGGGGTCCAGGTAGTGCAGCTGCGTGCTGCTCGTGAGGTTCGGGGACAGCCCGCGGAGCGCCAGGTACCGAGCGAACCACGGAATCGAGACCTCCTTGCCGGAAGCGAAGTCGACGACCATCGCCTTGGCGAAACAGAGCTGCGCGTGGAGCGGATCCCCGGCGAGCCCCTCGTCGATCAACTGGATGCAAGCGGCGTAGCGGTCGGTCTTCTTCATCCCGGCGACGTCCGAGGGCGCCGGTCGAAACGCATCCCAGTCGGGCAGGAGCTCCCAGACCCGATTGTAGTTCAGGGACGCGACGCGCCGCCCTTCCCGTCGCGCGTCCAACACCGGATCCAGCGCCTCGTCGAGAGGTCCGAGCGCCGAGTTCTCTCGACGGTTCTCGGAGATCCGCACGGCATGACCTCGCAACGACAGGAGTTCCATGTGCGCGTCGTCATCGCCGCGCGCCAACGCGGACGCGAGCTTGAGCACCGTCACCGAGTCGCGCTCGACGCGATTCGCCGGGGAGTCCGCCAGCACCTCGAGGTCCTTCCGAAGCGCCCGCAGTCGCATGGCCGCCAGATCCGCACGTGCCGCGATCAACTTCAGGTCCTCCCCATCGCTCAGCAGTCCAGACCCGAAGGTGTGCGACACGAGGACGGCGATGGCATCGCGCAGTTCCTCGATCTCTTCCGCCGCCACGCGACTCAACTGGACCCGCAAGGTCCGGTTCTCGTCGATCAGCGTCCGCACCAGGATCAATGCCTGCGCGGACGTGAGATCGAAGTCGTACGGCTGCCTGCCCATCAACTCGATGCGTTCCTCGACGTCCTCGACCAACAAGGAGCCGGCCAGGAGTTGCTGGACGCCGTTGATGCGGTCGGCGCCCCGACCCAGCTCGATCCAGACATCGACGTCACGGGGCAGATCGAAGAGCGCCTTCAGGTGCTTGGCATCGTCCGAACTCGGCTTGCGCAGCAGGTTCTCGAAGTCACGCACGGTGGCCTCGCTGCCTAAGCCTTGCGCGCCGTCCTGCAGCTGCGTCCAGGGGAAGTCCTGGACGTTCGCCACAGCTCCGGGCGCGACGCTGCGAATGCCTGGACCAGCGGCCGAGGCTCCCAGGAAGTGGATCAGGAAGAGGACCAGCACGAGGCCAGGACCGACCCCGCGCACGCAGCTCGATCCCAGGTCGACCACGACCCGTCCGAGAGAACGGAACGTGCGGCCTGGGCGTTGCGCGACGGGCGAGCCCAGGGGGAGCGCGGGGCCCTGGGGTGACGTTGGAGAGGCAACCATCGTGAATCGCTGGAGCCCTGCCGATTCCGGAGGTCCGAACCGTCCGGCGGGGATCCACCTCACTCTAGTCTCCGCCGGGTCGTCCGTTTCCTTCCCCGTGTCGGCGAGTGCAGGAAGGGACGGCAACGCGCTTCGGAACCACCGATTTCGGAACCGGACCGACTTCAGGATCGACGCCGTCCCACCGACCGGACCAAGAGCGGTCAGGCGAAGGGCCCGGCGACGTCCTCGTCGCTCGGGAACTTGGGTGCGGCCTCGTGGGGGTTCGGTTTCGCCCGCTCGGCGGTGCCCGGATCCCGGATCGGCGCTTCGGAACGCGGCGCAGGGGCCATGCCCTCGTCCGGGCCGGGAATCACGAAGTCCCAACCGAGCGTGTCCTTCAACGCCGCCTCGTTCTCGCGCGCATCGGCGGAAGAAGAGTTCGAGGACGAGGAGCGATCGACCGACTCCCGCGAACCTTCGAGAACCGGTGACGTCGCTCCGTCACGCTGGCTCCACGTCCCCACCGGAGTGTTGACGACGGACGCGGCATCCGCGTCGCCCCCATGGCCCACGGCCGGAGGGTTGGGGCGCAGCGCCCGGGGACCGTCCTGGCTCTCGACGACCTGCTGATCCTTGGCGGCATCCCGTGCGCGCGCTTCCCAGAACGGTCGGCGCGGCGGCGCGGGCTCGACCGGAACGCCTTGGGCCTCCTCGGTCGGCGCGACGCCAGCACGCGGCGCAGTCTCGAACGTCGGGATCGGCGCGGCTGCCGGTGCGGACGGCTGCGAGGACATCGGCTCGGGACGCGTCACGCGGCGGGGCGCGGCCAGCGTCAACGGCGGCGCCACAACAGGCGCCACAACAGGCGCACGTCGCGTCGCATCGGCCGGGATGCCTGCGCCGAAGGAGGAACCGTCGAACGGAACGTGGGCCGGCGGCGCGTCGGTGATCGGCTCGTCGTCGTCCTCGTACGCCGGCGGGGCTGCGGAGCGAGCGGTGGCGTCGCGTTCTCGCCCCCCACCGATCGGCTCGCGCGCTTCGTCCTCGCGAATCCCCATGCCGAACGACCGCGCCCCGTCACCCGAGGCGGCGGTGTGTCGCCCGGAGAGGTCGGCGGAACGGTGAGCTTCGATGCGATGCGCTGCGGCAGCGGTCGTCCTGGAAGGAGCGTCCGGCACCGGCTTGTCGCTGGACACCATCAACTGGTCCGTCGGAACGATGCCTGGTTCGGTCGCTGCGAGCTTCGGCGCCTCCGCACGGGCCGCGGTACGCAGCGGGATCGGAGCGCCCGGCAAGGTGCGCGGCGTGTCGACGTGACGACGCGCGAGGAACTGCAAGCGGCGCAAGGTGCCGAAGGCCACGCCGAGTCGAGCCGCCAAGGACGCGCAATCGGCGGCGGCCAGGGCGGCCAGGTCGTGGATGCCAGCGGCGGCGAGGCGCTCGGCCAGGTCGGCGTCGAGCCCATCGAGCACGTTGCCCAACGGCGCCGCGGTCGGTCGACTCGTCGGGACGGGTGCCTCGGGCTCGGTCATCGGGATCGGATCCTGGAGGCGCGATCCACGCACGTCACCCAGGACGTCCATGTCGTGTTCGGGATCCGCCTCGAAGGCTGCATCCGGCGAAGGGGCGGTCCGAGCCGCAGGGCTGTGACCGCGGACCGACTCGAGCTCGACCGCTTCGAACTGGGCGGGCTCGACGGTCGGCGGAGTCGCGGCGGTGGGCTCGGGAACCGGAGCATCGTGGGCGGGCGTCTTCACGCGAGCCCATTCGACGCCCTCGCCCGGCGTGGTCGGGACGACGTTCCTGTTCGGCTGCGACGACCTGGAGGGCGTCGATTCCGGGAGGAAGGTGACCGGAGGCTCGGCCGGAGCCGGCGTCGTACGAAGGTCCTGGAACGTCGGAACGGTCGGCGATGCGAGCGGTTCCTCGAGGTCCACGCGCGGCTCGTCGTCGAACCGCGGACGCGTCTCGCCCGCTCCAGGGTCGCGGTCCCAGCTCTGCACGACCTGGTCCACGATCGCGCGGTCGTGTCGACCCAGGAGACTCTCAGTCGTTACGGCGCGTTCGACCGGCAGTTCAGCGGTCGACGCGGCGGTCAGCGATTCGGGAGCTTCCTCGCGCTCCAGGACCGCCGTGTCCCCGGTCAGATCCAAGCGCTCACGCAACACGCGAGCTTCGCGTCCGAGTCGACGTGCCACCGCGGGGGTGACCTCGAGCAGGGTGGCGAGGGTCTCGGGACGGTAGGCCTCGAGATCCTGCAACGACTGGCAGCCCGACCGGCGCAAGCGCTTCAAGGTCGTCGGGCCGTCCGCGTGCAACGTGCAGAGCAGGGCGAGAGATTCCATGGTTCGTGCGGTGGTTGTCCGCGCAGGTGCGCGAACGGCGGGTGTCCACGGCGTCAGCCGCGGGCGAGGGATTCCTCGTGTTCTTCGTTCTGGGGGCGCGCACCGGCTTGCAGCAGGGCGCGCGGCTGTTCGACGGAGCCGAGGGTCGAGACGATCTCCTCGGCGAGGGCTGCGAAGTCCGCCGTCGCGCGACAGCTCGGGTCGAGGACCTGGACCGGCAGTCCGACGGCCGGTGCTTCGCGCAAGCGAACGCTGGTGCGGATCACCGTGTCGAACATCGCTTCGCCGAAGCGCGCGTGCAAGGCGACCAGCAGTTCGCGCGCGAAGCGGGTGCGGCGATCGAACAGGGTGCCGACGACGCGGATCTCGTAGCTGCGTCCCTGTCCCTCGCCGACCTCGTCGAGCACGCGCAGGGCCTGCAGCGCACCTTGCAACGCGAAGGCGCCGGTCTCGACGACCAGCATCGCGCAGGTGGACGCGAACAGTGCGTTGGCGCAGAGCGCGCCCTCGGCCCGCGGCGGGCAGTCGACGATGACCCAGTCGTAGCGATCGCGGACGGCATCGAGCGAGACCTTGAGCCGTTGGTCGGGATGGATCAACCGCTCGGCGGCCTCCTCGAACTCGGACAGGCGCGGGTGGCTGGGCAGGAGTTCGAGGTCACCGGGGCACGACTGGATCGCCTGCTCGATGAAGGCCTCGTCCTGGAGCACCTCGGCCACGCTGGGCTCGTCGATCACGGCACAACCGAGGGCCATCGTGGCGTGGGCCTGCGGATCGAGGTCCACGACCAGGACGCGTTCGCCGCGCGCCGCCAACGCGCCGGCCAGGTTCACGGCCGTGGTGGTCTTGCCGCATCCGCCCTTCTGATTGACCAGAGCGAGCACCTGCATCCGTCCCTGGGCCAAATGGCCCATGCTGCGACCCGAGGTGCGGCGCGGACGGGAGGTGGACATGGTACGGCGGGGGCGCGTTGCGGTCGGCGATGCACCGAGGGTCGTCCGCATGTCCCGTCAGATAGACGGGCCCGCCGACGGCCTGGACTCAGCGCAGCGCTCGACGCGCCCGCTCGTAGAATGCACTCGTCGTGCGGGCGTGGTCAATAGGCCCCCACTCGGTGACCCCCTGGATCGCCTTGGCCGAGGGGCTGTTCGGGAACGACAAGGTGACCGGTTCGCGCTGCTGAACGCTCTGAGAGACGGCCGGGTCCGCAGGAACCCATCCGACGAACTCCGGCTCACGACCCAGGAATCGTTGCGAAGCGCCGCGGAAGCGTTCCCAGGCGGCCTGGGCGAGGCGTGCATCGGGCGCGCGGTTCACCACGAGGCCGATCCGAATCGCGGGATTCACCGTGACGGCGCGCTTGAACAGCGCGTAACCGTCGCTGAGTGCGGTGACCTCGTGATTCGTGACGAGCAGCAACGTGCTGGTCGCGGCGAGGTGCGCCACCGTGCTGTAGCCGAGGCCTGCCCCGTGATCGATGATCATGAGATCGAAGTCGTCCTCGAGACTGCGCAGGGCGCGGAAGAGGCGATCGAGTTCCCGTCGCGTCGGATCGACCAACGTCTGGCGACCGACGCCTCCGCTGAGCAGTTTCAAGCCGTGGGGACCGTCCGCCAGAGCAGCGCGCGCCGTCACACGGCCCTCGACGACATGCCCCAGGTCGTATTCGGGAGCCATGCCCAGCAACAGGTGAGCGTTGGCCAGGCCCGCATCGAAGTCGACGAGCAGGACCCGTTCGCCACGCCTGGCGCGTTGGACGGCCAAATTGGACGCGAGGATGCTCTTGCCCGTGCCTCCCTTGCCGCTGGCGACACAGATGGCACGGGTCGAGACGCCCTGGGGACGAACTCGGTCGGGCGCGGGAGGGTTCCGTCGGAACGTCCGCAGGCGGGTCAGTTGAAATCGGTTGAGCATGGGAGGCCGCTCCACCCTCCGGAACGAAATGCCCCAGGTCAACGGCCCGTTAGGCCCGGCGAACGCGATCCCAGGTGGCATCGGCACTTACGACCGCCGGCAGATCCAAGTTCCTTCTCCAGAGCCAACCCTGGGCCAGGGGGTGGCCCAGTGAACAGCCCAGTGAACAGCCCAGTGAACAGCCCAGCGGGTGGCCCAGTGGACGGCCCAGTGGACGGCCCAGTGGACTGCGGCATGAGTCAGGGCGGAGGTCGGACCGCGAGGGCGATCCGATCGGCACGGTCGAAAGGGTCCTGCTGCCCCGTGAGGAACGCGTGTCGGGCACCTGCTTTCCGGTTCTCGAAGTGGCGTGCCAGGGCGCCGTTCGAATCCGTCTCGCGAAGGTCTGTGGATCGGGCTCGAAGTGCCGCTCCACAACTTCGAACGCCGCCTGGCTGTGCGTCGTGTTCCCAGCCCTTGGGTGCGCGTCCTGGAAGGATGCCGGACACCATGTCGTGCGCATGAGTCGCAACCGAACATCAGGTCGCCGACCTGCGTTCCTGCGAGAGCGGTGCGCTCGATCCCGTTCCGCTCAGGAGCGCAAGTGTCCACCGATCGCGAGATTCGCTAGAGCGTCGTGACCGAACGGAAGCATCGATCGCGCGTTCGCTCCAAGGGAGCGCGTGCGCGACGGGGCCTAATGAAACTTGACCTCTTCCCCGATCCGGTGGAGCTTCATCACGTTCGTGCTCTTCGCGACGCCCGGGGGGACGCCCGCGACGACGACGATCTCTTCGCCTTCTTCGCAAACACCGCGCAGGCGCAGCATCTCGGAGGCCATGTGGATCATGTCCTCGAGGCTCGGCTCACGGCGGAACAGGATCGGTCGCACGTGCGCCAGGGCACACATGCGCGCGACCGTGCTGGGCTCGGGACTGAGCGCCACGATCTCGGCGTCGGGCCGATAGCGCGAGATCAAACGGGCGGTGTTGCCGGTCTCGGTGAAGACCACGATACGCTTGAGATGCAGCGCATTCGCCAAATGGACGGCCGCCATGGCCGCCGCGTTGTAGAAGGAGGCGTCGTTCGGATTGAGCTTCAAGCGCGGTCGGCGGTTGTAGCGCGAGCTGCCTTCGACGGCGAGCGCGATGCCCGCCATCTGTTCGACGGCTGCGACGGGGTGCTCACCGACCGCGGTCTCCGCGGACAGCATCACGGCATCGGTCCCGTCGAGCACCGCGTTCGCCACGTCGGTCACTTCGGCGCGCGTCGGACGACTGGACGTGATCATCGACTCGAGCATCTCGGTCGCGGTGATCGTGAAGCGTCCGGCCTGAACGGCGGTGGCCAGGATCTCTTTCTGCGCGAGAGGCAGCTGGGCCAGCTCGAGTTCGACGCCCAAGTCTCCACGCGCCACCATCACGCCGTCGACGACCTCGAGGATCTCGCCCAGGTTCTCCATCGCGAGGCGGCGCTCGATCTTGGCGATCAACGATGCCTCCTTGTACAGGTCCTGGATGGTCTCGACCTCGCGCGCGTGCCCGACGAAGCTGAGCCCGAGGAACTCGATCGAGAGGTCCTTGGCGAAGGCGATCCACTCGCGGTCCTCCTCGGTCGGAAGCTCGTACTTCACGGCCGAGTCCGGCAGGTGCACGCCCTTGCGATCCCCCACGCGACCGGCGCGATGCACCCGGCCCTGGATCGTGTCGCCGAAGACGTCCTCGGCGATGACCTCGACCTGGCCATCGGCCAGGAAGAT
>JAJDEX010000086.1 GCA_029259575.1 Planctomycetota bacterium
GGCGGGACCCCGGGTTCGGGCCAGGGCCCTGGATTTCCTGCCCCGCAGCCCCCGGAACCCGCGTCTCAGGCACAAGGAGAGGGCCTGGGAGGCCGATAGACTCCTTCGCGGCCCCGTTGTTCCATCAGCGCACCGCACCGCTTCCGACCGCACCCGTGGTCGCGCCGCTCCTCACCCCTTCGATCCACGCTCGAAGGGCTGCTCGCTGGTCCGCCCCACCATGGCCCCCGATCGCAAACCCCATTCCGGTTCCCCGACGGCCGTCGCCGTCGTCGGCGCCGGATACATCGCCGACTTCCACCTCGAGGTGCTCTGCGCCACACCCGGCGTACACGTCGTCGCGGTCTGCGACGTCGACCGAGCGCGCGCGCAGGCGATGGCCCAGGCACATGGCATCGAGGGCGTCGCGACCGATCTGGCCGACCTGCCCGCCATGGGAGTCCAGGTCGTCCATCTGTGCGTGCCGCCCGACCTGCACGTGCCGCTCACGCGCAAGGTGCTCGAACTGGGCATGGGCGCGTACGTCGAGAAACCCCTCGCGCTGAACGCCGCCGATGCCGCCGAGCTGCAGCAGCTCAGCCAGTCGACGGGACAGCCCCTGGGCGTCAACCACAACAACGTCTTCCATCCGTCGTTCCGGCGTTTGGTCCGGCGTCTTGAGGCGGGCGAGATCGGAACGCTCAGCCACGTGCGGGTCGCTCTGTCCGTGCCCGTCGCGCAGCTCGATGCGCAGAAGTACGACCATTGGATGTTCCGCGCCGAACGCAACATCGTCTTCGAACAAGCGGTGCATCCGCTCAGCCAGATCCATCACCTGATCGGTGCTCCCGAGCGCGTCGAGGCCACGATCCTGAGCACGCGCGAACTGAACCCGGGGCAACGCTTCCACGAACGCTGGGTCGTCGCGGGTCAGGGCGAGCGCGGCTCGGTCGAGATCTACCTGCACTTCGGTGCGCCGTTCACGCGCTGCACGTTGGAGGTCTTCGGTTCGGACGGCTCGCTCGAAGCCGACCTGTTCCACGATCAACTCGCGAGCGAGCGCAAGGTCAAATGGCTCGACTTCTGGAACAGCTACCTCGCCGGAGCTCGGCGTGGGCGCCAACTGCGCGGCGATGCGCGCCGCGTGCTGACGAACTGGATGCGCTTCACGCTGGGCATCGGCCCGCGCAAGGATGCGTTCTTCGTCGGCATGCACGACTCGATCCAAGCCTTCCACGCTTCGCTGCGCGGCGGACCCGCCTACCTGTCCGGGCCCCAGGAGGCCGTCGAAGTCACGCAGTGGTGCGACGCGTTGGGCGAGGGCCTGCCGACCGCTCCTGCACCCGCGCCCGAGTTCCCGGAGTCCGGCCCCGCACGCGAGGGTGAGATCCTGGTCCTGGGAGGCAGCGGCTTCATCGGCACCCGCGTCGTCACGCGACTGCTCGAGCGTGGCCGCCACGTCACGTGCGCCGTGCGACGTCTGCGCGACCTGCCGCCCGAGGTCGTCGAACCCGCGCTCGACGGTCGCCTGCGCCTCGTGCAAACGAGTTTGGGCGACACGGCGGGCATGGCCCGCGCCCTCGACGGCATCCAGACGTGCGTCCACCTGGCCACGGGTGGTGGCGACAGCTGGGAAGCGATCCAGAAGGTCATGGTCACCGGCTCGCGCGAGGTCACGCGCCAATGCGTGGACGCCGGCGTGCGACGCTTGATCTACGTGTCGAGCGTCGCGGCGCTCTACAATGGACCGGAGGGACCCGCGGACATCGACGATGCGACGCCACAGGATCCGCGCATCGACGAGCGCGAGATGTACTCGCGCGGCAAGGCCTACGCCGAGCGGGCCGTGCGCGACGCGGCGTTGAACTCGAAACTCGAGGTCATCATCGCGCGCCCCGGCGTCGTCGTCGGGGACGGCACGCCGATGCAGCACACGGGCTTGGGCCTGTGGGCGCGCGACAACCATTGCGTCGGTTGGGGCAAGGGCGATCGGCACCTGGCGCTCGTCTGGGTCGACGACGTGGCCGAGGCCCTGGTGCGGGCGGCCGTGCTCGAGGGCGATGCGCTCGCCGGCAAGGACATCAACCTCTGCGCCAACGTGCCGCTGACGGCGCGCGACGTCGTCGAAGAACTCGCGCGCCACACGGGCCGCGACCTGCACTTCCACCCGCGCTCGCTCTACCTGTCGCAGCTGATGGAGATCGGCAAGTGGCTGGTCAAGAAGGCGGGTCGCCGACCGGGTGTGACGTTCCCCTCGTTCCGTGACCTCAAGTCGCGCGGCCTGGCCCGACCGTACAAGTCCGACCTGTCGCGTTCCGTGCTGGATTGGAAACCGCTCGAGGACCGCGAGACGTTCCTCGAGAAGGCCATTCGCGTCTATCGCTGAACCATGGGGACGCCGCGCCACGTCCTGCACGTCTTCTCCACGTTCGCTCCGGCGGGCCCGGAGCTGCGTGCGGTCGCGCTGATGGCTGGCCTGGGTGACGGCTTCCGGCACACGATCGTCGCGATGGACGACTGTCACGATGCGGAGCGACACATCCCCGGCGGCGTCGCCTTCGAGCTGCGCCCCGGACCGGGCGACGTCGGTAGCCGCGCCGCCATCGGCTGGACGCGGCGCACCTTGCGCGAGCTCCGACCGGACCTCGTGCTCACGTACAACTGGGGCGCCTTCGATGCCGTCATCGGTGCGCGACTGTCGCGCTTTCGAGCGCACGTCCATCACGAGGACGGGTTCAACCTCGACGAGGCCGTGAAACAGGTCCCGCGCAGGCTCTGGGCGCGTCGCTTGTTCCTGCGCTGCACCCCCACCGTGATCGTGCCGTCGCGCAACCTCGAACGCATCGCCCAGGACACCTGGTGGCTCCCGGAAACGCGGCTCCAGTTCATCGCGAACGGGGTCGACCTGGAGGCCTATGCTCCGCGTGACGCGGAGGCCGCGCGCGTGCGCTTGGGACTTCCCTCCAAGACGCGCGTCATCGGCACCGTCGCCGGTCACCGTCCCGTCAAACGGCTCGACCGATTGATCGAAGCGTTCGCCAAGATCGATGCGGTCCACGATGCGCACCTGGTGCTGGTCGGGGACGGGCCTGAACGCGAGAGCTTGGTGCGACTCGCCAAGGAACGACACGTCACCACGCGCGTGCACATGCTGGGCATGCGCGACGACCTGCCGAAGATCTACCCGGCCTTCGACGTCTTCTGCCTGTCGTCCGATTCCGAACAACAGCCGGTCTCCATGCTCGAGGCCATGGGCTCCGGCTGCGCGATCGTCGCGACGGACGTCGGGGACGTGCGCGCCACGCTGCCCGACGGTGCTGCGCCCTACTTGGTGGATCCGAACCACGCGGATGCGTCGGGCGAGCTGGCGCGGGCCTTCTCCGCCTTGCTGGCGGATCCCGACGCTCGCCAAGCGCAAGTCATCGCGAACCGTGCCCGCGTGGAGGAGCGCTACGCGTTCTCCTCGATGCTGGATCGCTATCGCGTCCTCTACGACCGGGCTCTCGGATAGGCTGCTCCCGTGATGCGCACGCTCCCCATCCTCCTGGCTCTGATGGCCTGTCAGACGACGCGCGTCCAGAACGTGGCGTCCACCGCGTCCGCCCAAGATCCGAGCGTCGACGCGCATCCGGACGAGGCCGCCCTCGAGGGATTCGCGCTCGCTCCCTACGTTCTCGAACTCGACCACCAGGGCTTCACCGTGTGCTGGGTCACCGCCGAGCCGAGCTCTTCGACCCTTCGTGTCGATGGGATGGAGCAGAGCTTCGTCCTGGGTGACGGGGAGCTTCGCCGCTTCCACCGCGTGGCTGCAAGTGACTTGCATTCTGACAGTCACTACCGCTATCGAATCGGAGAGGTGTACGACGCTCGAGTCCGTACGAGTTCGGCGGAAGGCCACTTCCGCGTCGCCAGCTTCGGGCACGTGGCGGGAACGGAGGAACCGGGCGAGGCCCCCATCGAGCCGTTGGTCCAGGCGCTCGATGCGTACGGCGTCGACCTGACCCTGGTCTGCGGGGACATCACGTACGCCTCGGGCTTCCGGGACTTCGCGCGCTACTTCTTCCGGCCGTTCGAGCGCGTCCTGGGCACGCACGTCGTCGCGGTGGCGCCCGGCAATCATGACGCCGGCTTTCCGATGCACGTGCGCCCGGAGACGCCCGCGGACGAGGTCGATCAACGCATCGGGTTCGACTACACCGTCTTCCGCAAGCTCTTCCCTTATACGTACGGGCACGCGAACGAAGGCGGCTACCACACCTTCGTGCGCGATCACGTGCGCTTCATCGCGCTGTCGTACTGCACCGACGTCAAGGGCGGCTTCGCGCGCCAGTTGCAATGGCTGGGCAACGTCCTGGAGAACGACCACAGCGAGTTCGTCGTCGTCTTCCTGGGCGGTTCCAGCGGTCCGCCGCGCGAGTACGACGAGGACGCGCTCTACACCTTGCTGGCCGAGCACGGGGTCGACCTGGCCCTCGGCGGCGACGGCCCGGGCGTGTTCCAGGACGAGGTCCACGGCGTCCCGCGCTTCTTCGCCGGTTCGCGCCGGGACGCGCGACGGTTCTTCATGATCGACTTCGAACCGTGGTCCTTCACCGTGCGCCAGGTCGATGTGCTGCGCGGCCCGATCGGCACGCCCGTGCGCTTCGAGACGCGGCGCACCAAGCAGCTCGTGCGCGAGCTCGAGGGTGGCGAAGTCGTCGAGCGCAACAAGGCCGCGCGGCACCTGTTCGCCGAGATCGACGTCGCCTGCGACGCGTTCGACGGCATCGAGATCGACTTCGAATGGCCGACCCAACGCTCGACGGCCTTGCAGGTCCTGTGGACGCCGGACGGCAACGAGCGCGCGGACCTGGGCGGGGACGCCTACTTCTTCCGCTCACGCCTGTTGCGCCTCAAGGAACCGGGCACCTATCACTTCCGGATGCGCATGCCGAAACGCCATCCGTTGACCGATGAACCCTACGTGCTGCACGACCTGATGCTCAAGATCGCCACGCCCGAGGGGCAGCCGCCCGTCGACCTGGCGAGCATGATTCGCAGCGTGCGTCTCGTGCGTGATGCGGACCGGACCACGACCGAGGAGGACCGCTGATGAATGCGCCGTTCCCGTTCAGCGCCCGGACCTTGCGCCGTACGTGCGTGGTGCTCGGACTCGCCGTGCTCGCCGCTGCCTGCGGTTCCAAGGCCGAACCGAAACCGGTCGCGGGCGGGCTGAACGTGGCTCCGTACGTGCTCGATCTGGACGAGGACTCGGCCACGCTCTGCTGGGTCAGCGCCGCCCCGATGGCCTCGACCGTGCAAGTCACCGGCCCCCAGCGCGTGCGTCACTTCGGCGACCGCGCGCATCGTCGCTTCCACCGGGTCGAACTGACCGGGTTGCAACCGGGCACCGACTACCGCTACTCCGTCGCCGACATCCACCAGGCCGTCCTTTCCACGCCGACCGACGACCGCCACTTCCGCTTCGCCGCCTTCGGCCACGTGGCCGGAACGCAGTCCCCGCGCGAGTACCCGGTCGAAGCCTTGCCCAATGCCTTGGACGACTTCGGCGCCGCGTTCGGGCTGTGCTGCGGCGACATCACCTACTACACGAGCGTCCCCGGATTCGCCGAGGCATTCTTCGGACCGTTCCAGGACTACCTCGCGACCCGCCCCGTGCACGTCGCACCCGGCAACCACGACGGCGGCTTCCCCCAACAACGCGGATTCGACTACACCGCGTTCCGCACCATGTTCCCGCACGACTACGGGAACGCCGACGAGGGCGCTTACCACACGTTCACGCGCGCGCACGTGCGGTTCATCGCGCTGTCCTATTGCCCCGATCGCAAGGACGGGTTCGTCCGGCAACTCGCGTGGCTCGAGTCCGTCCTGGAGGCCGACGAGAGCGAGTTCGTGGTCGTGTTCTTCGGCGGCGCCAACCCGCCGCAGGTCGGTTACGACGAGGACGCGCTGTTCGGGGTGCTCGCCAAGCACGAGGTCGACGCGGTGTTCTGTCACGACGGATCGGGCGTCTTCCAGACCGAGGTCCAGGGCATCCCGCGCTTCCACATCGGCACGTCGGGCACAGGTGTGCGCTCGTTCCACCTGATCGACGCGTCTCCCTACGAGCTGCGTGTGCGGCTGGCCGACACGACGCGGCGCATGCAGGGGCATCTGTGGTCCATTCCGAGTCAGAGGACCAAGTCCGTGGTACGGACGGTCGAGAACGGCGCTCGTATCGATCGCCCCACGTGCGCCCGGCTGCACTTCCGCGGGGTGTCCACGCCGCGCACCGAGTTCGACGGCGTGCGCATCAAGATCGACTGGCCCCACGAGCGCACCGGCGTGCTGCAGGTCCTGTGGACGCCCGAGGAGGGCCCGGACCTCGAGCGCAAGGGCGACGGCGCCTACTACCGCTGCCGCCTGCTGCGGATGGGCACGCCGGGCACCCACGAATTCCTGGTCTCCCTGCCTCGGGATGAGCCGCTCACAGGCAAGACTTACACGGTCAAGGATCTGGTGCTCCGGATCGACAACGCGCCCAATTCGGAACCCGTCGAGATCGAGACCCTGGTCCAGGAGCTCTCCCTGGTCCGGAACGGGTAGCCTTGGGGGCCCCTCTCCACCCTCTCCCATGTTCTGGATCCGCATCATCTGCTTGGCCATCAGCCTCATGGCTGCAGCCACCGCTGCCACCTGGCGCCTCGCGCCCGAGTGGACGCGGGACACGGTGCGTGAGTTCGAGCGCGGGCGGCAACAGGCCTACATGGCCGGACCGCAGCACCGGTTCGACGCCGCGCTGCAGTTGCTCGAGGATGGCGAGCGGGAGCGGGCGACCCAGGACCTGCTCGAGCTCTGCGAGGACCTCGAGCCCGTCCTCAAGAAGGACCGCCTCTACAAACTGCGGCGCCGGGTCCTGAATCGCACGGTGTCGCTGGTCGAGCTGAACCAGGACTGGAAGCGCGCGCGCAAGTTGGCCGAATCGCTGGTCGAGACCGACCCTGTGGATCGTCCGGCTCTGCTGCAGCTGATCCGGCTGCGCGGCATCGAAACGGGCGATACGGGCCAGAGGGTCCGCGAGCTCGAGGCGGCTCTCCTGGACCTGCCCACCTGCGACCTGACGCGCCAGGAGTTGACGAGCACCCTCATCGAGTTGGACCGCATCGAGGACGCCCTCGACCACGAGTTCGCCTCGCACGAGCGCATCCCCTATCAACCGTACATCGATTGGCGGATGTACTTCCGCGAGACCGGTCAACGCGGGTTCTCCGGCAAGACGGTCGCCCTCGACTTCCAGCCGGCACCGCAGCAGGGCGTCTACTGGTGCACGATCCCGATGCTGCCCGGCGGCGTGGAACGCGTGCGCCTGGATCCCCCTGCGAACGTCGGCCTGCTGGTGAACGACCCGCGCGTCTCCGTCGACGGGGACGGTCAGAAGGCGGTCCTCTCCGATACACCGCCGGCCAGCACGATCCGCATGCAACGTCTCGAGGACGGAGCCTGGTTCGTGCCGGGCGGCCTCGATCCGCAGATCCACTTCGCCGTTCCCGCGGAATCGCAAGCCGGCGACAAGTCCCGCGTTGTCCTGCGTATCGCGCCCGTGAGGATCTTGCCCCAGGACTTCCACGCCGCTTTGCGGGACGCCGTTCTGCTGGAGCGCGTGCGGAACCACCTCGCGGGTGACCAGCGAGCCGCACATCGCGCGTGCCTCGAGACCACGTTGGACGCCCTGGGGAGGTCTTCGGAATGACGACCGCCAAGACGTTGCGCTTCCTGTGGCGCTGGAGCCTCTTCGTGACCTTGCCCGTCACCTTGCTGTTCGTCCTTTGGGGACTGCGCGTGAAGGATCGCTTCGACACGTTCGGGCTGAAGTACGCCCCGATCGGCACCGCGCTCAGCCTGCACTCGATCTGCGAGGTCGAGGCGAACCAGATGCTGCGCGCCGGATACCTGGGGACGTTGCCCAAGCGTGGCGTGGCGGCCCACCCCATTCGTCGCATCGACATCTTCCTGGGTCGTGCGGAGGAGGACGCCCTGAACGCGGACCTGCCGCACTCGGGGCGCGAGTACGTCAAGGGCTCGCTCGTCGCGATGGACGGCTCCGTGCAGCAGGTCAAGCTCAAGTACCGCGGCGACTTCCACTGGCACTGGGGCTTCTTCAAGAAGTCCCTGCGCGTGAAGACGGGCAAGGGGGATCTGTTCGGCGGGCTGCGCGCGTTCAACCTGATCGCACCCAAGTCGCCCGGTTGGCTCGACCAGCCGATGGCGTACGACCTGGCGCTGCGTATGGACTTGATGGCGCCCTTGAGCGAACCGGCCGTGCTCTATCAGAACGGCAAGGAGATGGGGCTCTACGCCATGGTCGAGCAGATCGAGGAGATGACGCTGCGGCGCTCGAAGCGCATGCCGGGCGACATCTTCAGCGGGGAAATGCTCGGTCGCGACATGTTCGTCGGCATCTCGAACCGGTTGTTCGAACACCCGGGTGGCTGGGGCAAGACCGCTATCAACAACCACTTCGACGACGAGGCCAACGACGCGCTGACGCGTTTGTGCGAGATCGTCCAGCGCATGCCGTCGCCCGAACGCACCGCCGACCTGCGCGCGCTGATCGACCTGGACGCCTTCGCACGGTTCGGCGCCTATCGTGCGTTGACCCAGTCGGTGCACTACGACGACACGCACAACTGGCGCCTGTACTACGACCCTTGGCGCAACGTCTTCGAGCCGATCGTGTGGGACCCGAACGCCTGGCATCCAACCGGCAATCGCGGTCGCGCCGAGGCGCAGCTCTACATGGTCTCGTCGGCGTTCGACGTGGCGCTGATGCAGGACCAGCAGTACGTGCTGGGTGTGCAGCAAGCTCTCGAGACCACGCTCGCCAGCGGCATGCTGAACGAGTTCCTGGGCGACCTGGACCAGTGGATCGAACGCTGCACACCCGTGATTCGACGGGACCCGGCGCTGGTCTACCACGGCAAGCTGGTCGATCCGGACGACGCGATCGAGGGCATGCACACGTTCCGCAAGAAGGTCGCCGCGACGTTCGATCGCGTGCACGCGCAGTTCCTCGACGCGGGTGAGCTGCGCTACAAAGTGCTGCCGGCCAACGATGCAGGACTGGCCATCCAGCTCGAGCGCGAAGGCCACAGCGCCATGCAACGCGTCGTGGTCCAGTTCGACCGCGAACTGCCCCCTTCGCTCGCCGGTCACATCCATTGGCGCGACGACCTGAGCGCGCACTCGGCCGACGTCTCGGGAGCGCTCGAGGTGCGCGGCGACCAGTT
>JAJDEX010000087.1 GCA_029259575.1 Planctomycetota bacterium
CCGTGCTCTGCGCACGCGAAGCGGGATGCATCGTCACGTCGATGGACGGCAGCAAGCTCGACTTCGAGCTGAACGCCACGTCGAACGTCGGCTTCCTCGGCTTCGCGAACCGGAACACGGGCGGACGACTGCTCCCCCACCTGCTGGCGGCGCTCGATCAAATGGGTTGATCGGCTTCGCGTGGCGGGCGATTGCGTCCGTCCGACTCGGGGTCGTAACTGAGCCGCAATCGTGGAGACCTCTGCGCCTGGTTGGCGCACCAGTGAATCACTGTGAGTCCCGTCATCAACACGAAGACCATGCTCGCCATGTGAAGCCAATACCCTGTGATCATCGCGGTCACGATCATAGCTACGGCGATCCTGGGGATGGCCCAGCCAAGGCGGACGTCCCGTAGCTTCTTGTCGGCCACATACCATCCGATCAGGAACATGGGGCCCGCGAACAGGAGCAGGATCGCCCAAACAACCGGGAGGGACAGAAACTCGAAGAGGCTGATCCCGTAAGCACCATCCGTTTCGGGAAGGGCCCAGATCAACGCTTGGCAAGCCACGAGGCACGAGACGCTCGACCACACGAACGCGTGCATACAGATCCAACCGCTTTGACTTCGGATCTTCATGATCCTCCGATCCTAGCCTAGCCCACTTCGATCTGGGCGCTCGCCAGGTCGAAGCGGCGCAACGCACGGCCTCCCAGCAGCGTCAGGACCCACAACGCGAGGCATGTCATGACGACCGCGACGCCGCCGCCGATCCACTTGGCCGTGTCGATGTCCGTCCACGTGCCGGCGAGGGCCGCGACGCCGAAGCCCGTGCCGACGGACACACCGGCCACGGCGAGCAGGACGAGCACGCGGATGATCCCGGAGCCCAGGTTCTGGCCGACGTGATGCAACGCTCCGGACTGCCCGGGGATCGGACGCACGGGGAGATGCAGGAACACCAGGTTGTCGATGACGAGCCAGAACAACGCCGTCGGCGGCAGCACGGCGAGGCAGATCAGCGTGACCTCGCCGAAGCGGTCGCTGAGCGAACTCTTGATCAGGATCGCGATGGCGGACAACGCCGCGACCGTCATCGCGACCGGCAGCACCGAGGCCAGGAACACGCGGTGCGAGGACAACGGCCACGACCGCACGTGCGTCATGCGATCCAGGTCCCCGCGCAGGTCCACGCGACACACCAGGCCCATGTACAACAATGCGAAGAAGCCGGTCGTGATCGAACCGTTGCCGCTGCGGCCGTCGTTGAAGATGCCGATCCCGACGGCGACCATCATCTGCACGATCACGACGATCCATTGCCGGCGCAGGTGACGCAGCACGAAGGTGGAGCGCAACCACAAGATCGCGCCCATCGGGCCCGTCCCCGCCCACCACGGCGCACGGATGACGGTCTGCGCCGTGCCGAGCATCAACCCGCGTCCGGCGCGGGCGTTGGCGAGGCGCTTCGACACCTCGGTCGCGGTGCGCAAGGTGTGTGCGCGGAAGTCGACGCGCAGGCGGGCGGTGACCTCGAACAGCAGCACGGTCAGGGCGAGCGCCACCGCGAACCAGGTGCTGAAGGTCCGGACGTCGGTCGCGGAGGCCGCCTTCGCCCACGGCGTCGCGGGCCACGACACGATGCGGCTGGCGGGGTGCGTCAACACGCGCTGCAACGCGTCGTCCGCACCCGTCTTCGCCAAACTGCCGGGCCCGAGCATCACAACGACGACGACCCCCCAGGCGATGAACGCGGCGATGATGCGCGGCAACACGACCGGCACGCGCTGGAACGCGTTCTCCACGCGGTCCCCCAACGCCACCAGGGCCAACGACGCGAACTGCGTCGTGATCGGGATCAGCATGTAGGCCAGGAACGCGCCGGCGAACCCGAACCCCGCGTGCGGCAGATTGCGCGAGGCGAAGAAGGCCAGCATCAAGCCGAAGGGCCACGAACGCAGCAACGTGCCGAGCAGTCGATAGCGAACGAGCTGGCTACGTCGCAGCGGCGCGGCCAGCAGGCGTTCGACCTCTTGGGGCGGCAAGTACAGCCCGCGGTGTCCCCACGTCACCAACGCGCCGACCAACACCAGAAGGGTGATGACCAGGCGCGCGACCTGTTGGGCTCGCTGCGGCGTGAGGGGTTCGTTGAGCTCGCCCAGGTTGGGGAGCCACAACAGGAACACGGGGAGGCTGAGGAACCCCAGCGTGATCAGCAACAGGATCACCGCCGTCGGACGACGTAGACGTTGCCGTTGGGAGCGCAGCCAACCGCGCGTCTTCAAGCGCATCAGCGTGCGCAGGGACGGATGCAGGAGGCTCACGCGCCCGGGTCCTCGCGGGTCGCTTCCGGCGCTGGACTTGCGGGTGCAGCCTGAGCATCGTCGCCGGTCACGGCCAGGAAGATCTCCTCGAGCGAACCGGCGCCGCGCGACTCGCGTGCTTCGGCCAGGGTTCCGACGAACGCCACGCGGCCGTGATCCAGGATCAGGATGCGATCCGCCAACGCCTCGATCAACTCGAGCAGGTGCGAGGACAGGATCACCGCCACACCGCTGGCCGAGAGTTCAGCGATGGCCGCACGCGCGTTGCGAATCCCGCGCGGATCGAGGCCCGACAACGGCTCGTCGAGCAGCACGAGGGACGGTTGCGACAGCCAGGCCGAGGCGATCGCGAGCTTCTGGCGCATGCCGCGCGACAACTCGCCGCCCAACACATCGCGCTTCTCGGTCAGCTCGAGGCGCGCGAGCAACGCTTCGGCTTGCGGCTCCCAATCGTGCACGCCGTACAGCGCGGCGGTGAACTCCAGATGCTCCATCACCGTCAACGTGTCGAACGGCTTCGGCTCGTCGGGCACCCAGGCCATGAGCTGCTTGGCGCCGGCCTCATCGCGCTCCAGGTCCACGCCTTGGATGAGGACGCTGCCGTCCTGGATCGGCAAGACGCCCGCGATCGCACGCAAAGTGGTGGTCTTGCCGGCACCGTTGGGACCGACCAGCCCCAGGACCTCGCCGGGCGCGACGTCGAGCGACAGTCCGTCCACGGCGACATGATCGCCGTAGCGGTGGAAGAGTCCTCGGACCTGAAGAGCCGGCTGCATGGCGCGCCACTCTACGGCTCGCAAGCTTCGGATTCAGGTCAGGAACGGGTTCCGCTCGCGGATCAATCGACCGCGTTGGCCAGATGGCGAACGGCGGCCGCCAGCGACGTGGTCACACGGGCGAGCTGGGCCGAGTCGACGCGCTGACTTCCATCCGCGTTCGAACGCAGGTACGGGTCCCGGGCCGCGCCCGTGTCCGTCACGAGTACGGTCGGGAAGCCTGCCTTGTGGAAGGCTGCCTGATCTCCGCGAGATTCCATGCCGGGCACCCAACTGGGCAACGTCCCGCCACGCACGCGGAACGATCCGGTCGAGAACAAGCTCGCGCCGACGTCCTTGACGAGATCTCGCTCCCCGAACACGGCCAGGAAGTCGCCGGTGTCCGGATAGCAGAGGCTCATCGGGAACGGGAACTTCTGCGTGCCGGGCTGCTCCGCCCAACAGCCGAGCGAGCCGAGCATCACGGCCGCCTTGATGTTCTCCCCTTTCGCCTTCGCTTGCTTGGCGTGCACGACGGCTCCCGACTGGATCGTTCCCGCATACGGGAACTCTCCGGTCGTGAAGAGCACGAGCCGGACGGTCCGGCTCAGGCGTTGACCCGAGACTTGACCGGCCAGTTCGACCAGGACGGCCGAGCCACTCGCCGAAGCGTTCCCGCTGGGGCTGCGGCCGTAGGAATCGTAGTGCGTGCCGATCACGATGATCTCGTCCGGCCGCGTGGCGCCCGGAATCTCGACGATCAGGTTCGCCACGTCCAAGCCATCGGCTTTGAACGTTTCGCGAGTCACCGTCAGGTTCTGTCCTTGCAGTTGACCGGCCAGATACTCCTCGACCTGCGTGAGCGAACCGGCTCGCGTGCCGTTGCGCTGACCGATCACGTCGGTCATGTGGCGCACGCTGTCTTCGAGGATCCCGGAGAGCTTGATCTGACGCTCGTCCAGGGTTGCGGGCTCGCTCGCCAGGTCCCCGTCCACGACTTGAGTCATGTGAACGAGGGCGCCGGTGAAGAGCAGGATGAGGACGGCGAAGCCGATGCTGATACGTACGTACATGGGGAAGATCTCCGTACGGTGCATCGAGCCGAGGGGTGTCGGACCTGGAGGGCGAACCCGGTGCGTGGCTCGAACGATCGACATTCCCCCTGGGAGCCCCGCCTGGGTACGATCCGGGCATGTTCCCGCAACACGTCTCGATCTGGGCCTCCCTGATTCTCGGGCCGCTCCTGGCACCCATGTCCTTGGTCTCGCCGACGGCTCACGTCGGTCCGACACCGGAACAGGACGAGCCGGTTCAAGAGGCGCCTGGGCTTCGACCCGAGGTCCTCGACGAGGCCTACCGCTTCCGCCTGACGCAACCGAGCGAGGGCTGGACGCTGCTCGACGAAGCGAGCATCCGCTCGATCCTGGGCGATGCCCTGGCCGGAGGTTGCGAGGTCCAGGACGGCGGCGCTTGGTTCGCCGTTCTCGCGCAGCACATGCCCGGCGTGTCGATCGAAGCGGCCACGACTTCGTTCCTGGACAGCATGCTGCAAGGCTCGGGCAGCCCCGAGTCGGTCCAGGACGTCACGTTCGCCGGACAGCCCGCGCGCCGCTACCACGTGTTGACCGAGGAAGCAGGCCAGCCGATCGACTACGTCGGCTTCGTCTACGCCAAGGGCGATCACATCTTCCAGGTCACGTGCTGGGGCCCTCGCGGGAAGGTGGCGCCCGACTCCGAGTTGATCCACAAGATCGAAGCCGCTTACACCGTGCTCGACGGTCCGGTCACGGCGACGCGAACGCGCGAGGACGTGGGCGATCAGTACGGGGTCGGCTGGTCGTTGGCGAGCGACGTGTTCACCTCGACCGCCTACGGGTTCCGCGCGCAGTTCGATGGGGACTGGCGCTCCATCGCAGGCAGTCCACTGAAACAGCTCGACCCGGGCGCCGAGCTCGGCTTCGAACACGTTCAGCTGGAAGCCTACGGCTCCATCGTCTGCGAGACGGTCGACCCCGAGAACAGCGCCAACCACCTGGCTTCGCTCCAGAACGAGTTCCGCGAGGGGTTCGAGCAGATCGAGTGCAACGTCACGGTATCCATGTTCGGCAAGGGCGTCCGGCTCATGGCGTATCGGGACTCCGCCGCCGTCCCGTTCATCTACTTCCGTGCCCTCGCCGAGCACGAGGGCACCGTGATGGAGTTCGTCGTCTGGGCGCTCGCCAGTCGGCGCGTGGAGCTCGAGCGGGTCCTGCGCCAACGCTTCCCCAGCATCACGCGCCTCTCGCCCGAGGAGCGCGCCGCGGCACAACTAGAGCTCGACGCGCGACCCGATCCCGAGAACATCGTCACCGCGGGCCAATCCCTACGACGCGGCGTGTTCCGCGATCACGCGGCGGGCATCCTTTGGACGAAACCGAAAGGACTGTGGCGTGTGTCGCCCGGCGAGACGGACGCCGGAGTCGATGCCGAGTTCCGTGTTGAGATCTTCAACCCACAGCTGGGCGTGTCGATCGTCGTGCTCGCGACACCGACCCGGCAGACACCGGAACAAGGCCTCTTCACGCTCATGGAGTTCTTCGCCGGCGACCTGTCCGAACGGCCCGAGGTCCTGGAGTGGACCGTCGGGGAGCACGCGGGATTGCACGCCGACCTCGCACGCGACAACGGCATTCACTTGCGCTTCCTCTCGGTCCCTGTGGAAGGGACGACGTACGACGTGGTCGTGCAAGGTCCGCAAGCTCACATGCGCAACGCGCGCGAGCCGATCGGTGCCCTGCTGAAGTCGTTCCGCTTCGGAGCCGGCATCACGCCGGCGATCCAGGAGTTGAACGGGCTGCACTGGGACCACCGCCTGGGGTACGCGTTGAGCCGGCCGGCCGAGGATTGGACGAAGTCCACGGTGCCGATCCCCGGAGGCGAGGCGGTCGGCAGCGGCGTGCAGTACTCGCGCGGCGGCGAGGAGATCTACGTCGTCGCCTTCTGCGTCCCCACCGGCATGGACATGGCCGCTCTGCAGGACCTGATGGCCCAGGGCATCGGCGGCAGCCTGGAACCGTTCGGACAGCCGACGCAGGTTCCGTTCCAGGGACTGACGGCGACCCAACGTGCCTTCGACGACGGACACGCCCAGATGTTGTTCGTCCAGAGGGAGAAGACGCTCTATCTGCTGGGCGCCAACAGCGAGCTGCGTCCCGCGAACCTCGAGGACACGTTGAAGCTCTTCGCGTTCACCGACTGAGGCGGACGCGACGGGACCCCGACGCGCCGCGCAAGCTCAGTCGCCCAACAAGGTCAAGACGTCCTCGGGAGGACGGCCGATCGCAGCGCGCTGCCCGCGCACCAGGATCGGGCGTTGCAGCAGGACCGGGTTCGCCACGATCGCATCCAGGCAAGCGCTCTCGTCCGCAGGCACGTCGAGCCCCTCGCCGCGGCGGACCCAATCGCCCACGGGACGGCCCAGCCGCGTACCGAGGTCCTCGAGCTCGCCGCGATCGAGCGGGTTCTCCAGGTAGGCCCGGACCTCGAACGTCACGCCCCGCTCCTCGAGCAACGCTTGCGTCGCGCGGCTCTTCGAGCAGGCCTGGTTCGTGATGAGGAGGATCGTGTCGTCGCTGGGAAGGCTCATGGCGAACCAGGGTACGGACTCGGCGCGGGAATCCCAGGCCGCGCTTCAGTACCGTTGGTCCTGGCTTCCATCCCACGCAGCCGCCCCTTCCCCGCCCTTCGATCGCCCCCATGCCGACCCCCGAGCACGACGTCCTGGTCATCGG
>JAJDEX010000088.1 GCA_029259575.1 Planctomycetota bacterium
CGCTCGGGTCGAAGGGCTCGCGCCGGCGCGTTCGGGACCCATCGAATTGGCCGCGGATCAGGAGCGCAGCGCCGTGGACCTGGTCCTCGAGGTCGGCGCGACGCTGGTCGTCGAGTACGAGGAGAGCCTCGAGACGTTGCGGTTCCTCAGCGCGACCCACGCGGACGGGACCACGCAGACGGAACAGGCCACGGGGACGAGCGTGACCCTGGACGGCCTGCAATCGGGCGACTGGACGTTGCAGCTGTACGGCCTGAACGGCGACGATCCGATCGAGGAGCAGGTCACCGTCGCGAAGGGCATCGAGTCGACGGTCGTGCTCGACGGCGCTCCGGACTAGGAGCCTCCGCCACCAGTGACGCAGCGCCCCTTCGGTCGATCCGATCGACCGAAGGGGCGCTGCGAGAAGCCCGTTCTGGCGAGCTTCGAAGGTAGACCAACGCTTCCGTGTCATGACCTGCTGCGCTCCGCGGAACGTGGATGCTCTTCGAGCACGGTCCGTGCGGTCCAGCGTGTCGCAAGACGGCCCACCTTCGCGTTGGAACGGACTTGGCGATCGGCGAACCGTGCCTACGGGTCGACGGCGACAAGGCTCTCGTGATCTCGCTCCACCGCCCGCAGGGATTCATCCGGATCGGCGCGTGATGGTTCAGGTGCGTGAGCGCGTACGGGCGGGACCGACGCAGGCTGCGGTCTCCGTGGGCACCCGATCGCATCGTCCCAGCTTCAGAAAGACGACAGACATGCGGGCGCAACCGGTCCTCCCGCGGCAACAGAATGACGACGGATGACGACTGCGGATTCATAGTCCGTTCGAGCGCCGATGGCTGAGCTAGAGTGTTCGCCGTCCCACCCCGGAACCAGCTCCACGAATCATCATGAAGACCGCCCACTTGACGTTGCGCCTCGTCGCGATCACCGCGACCGCAACCCTCGCTCTTGCCCAGGACGGACCGCCCCCCGGTGGTTTCGGTGGACGCGGTCCAGGCGGACCTGGAGGTGGTGGCCCGAACAACGAGACCATCGAACTCGTCAAGGACTTCGACGCCAACGGCGATGGCTGGCTGAATCGCGAAGAACGTGATCTGGCCCGCGTGGAGATGACCAAACGTCAGGCCGAAAGTGCTGGTCGCCGCGGTGGTCGACGTGGACCGGGTGGGCGAGAGGGTGGCCGGAACGGTGGTGAACCGACGACGCCGCCCGAACTGCCTGCCTTCGACGCGACCACGGCCTCGATGCACCCCGAATCCAATCTCTACGACGAAGGCGTCCTGCGCACGATCTTCTTCGAGTTCGAGAGCGACGATTGGGCCGAGGAGATCGAGGCGTTCTACCGTTCGGACGTCGAGATCCCGGCGACCATGACCGTCGACGGGAAGACGTACCAGCACGTAGGCATCCGCGGTCGCGGGAACACCTCGTTCCGCAACATCAAGAAGTCGCTCAACGTCTCGATCGACGCGGTTCACGACGAGCAACGCCTCTACGGCTACAAGACGCTCAATCTGCTGAACGCGAACCAGGACCCGAGCATGATGCGCGAGGTGCTGTTCAGCCATATCAGCCGCGAGCATGCGATCGGACCGAAAGCGAACTTCGTGCGCGTCGTGATCAACGGCAAGTACTACGGCCTGACGGCGAACGTCCAGCAGTACAACAAGGACTACCTGAAGGACAACTTCGACACGTCCAAAGGCGTGCGCTGGAAGGTACCGCCCGACTTCAGCGGTGGTGGCGGCCTCATGTATCACGGTCAGGACCTCGAGCCGTACAAGTCGGCGTACGAGGCCAAGTCGGGATCCATCAAGAAGGGCGATTGGAAGGCCCTGGTCGAGCTCTGTCGCGTGCTCGAGGAAGCCAGCGACGAGGAACTCGCTGAAGTGCTTCCGACGATGATGGACATCGAGCACACGCTCTGGTTCCTGGCGCTCGACAACGTCCTGATGGACGACGACGGCTACTTCAGTCGGGCGAGCGACTACCTGCTCTATCGCAACGAACAGGGCATCTTCTACATGCTGCCCCACGACAACAACGAGACCTTGCGCAACGGTCGCGGCGGCGGTCCGGGTGGTCCGGGCGGACGACGTGGATTCGGTGGGCGCGGTGGGCGCGGTGGCGAGCGTGGCGGGCCCGGTGGCGGCGGTCCGGGCACCGGCGGACCCGGCGACGGAGGACCCGGGGGCGGAGGACCCGGGGGCGGCGATGTCCGCCTTGAGCTCGGCTTCACCCAGGAAGGTCCGCCGCCCGGTCGTCCCGAAGGCGGTCGCCCCGAGCGCGGTGGACAGGAGCCCGGCGGTCGTCGTGGTGGCGGACCCGGTGGTCAGGCGCAAGGTCCGCGCGAACCGTTGACCGGCATCGACGATCCCGCACGCCCGGTGATCCGTCGCCTGTTGGCGAACCCGGAATGGCGCGCGACCTATCTGGGTCACGTGAAGTTCCTGGCCGAGCACTGGCTCGACTGGAAGAACCTCGGCACCCTCGTCGACCGGTACGCCGGCGTGATCGAAGGGGCCGTCGCCGCCGACGTGCAGGGCCCGGGTCTCGACGCCTGGCGCGCATCCCTGGCCGGCGAGACCAACTCGCTCAAGAGTTTCGCGGCCGAGCGTCGCAAGTTCCTCCTCGAGCACGCATCGATCACCAGCCTCGAAGACTGAGTCCTTGCGTTCGTCACCCCAAGCACCGCCGCGGCAGGGTCCGCGCACCGAGCTGAAGGTCCTGTTGGACGCCGATGCCGCTGCAATCCTGCTCGCCCGTTGTTCCGAACAACTGCAACCGGATTCGCATGCCGCGGATCCGGAGCTCGGTGTCTACCAGGTCGATTCCGTCTACTTCGACACGCCCGCGCTGCTGGCCTGTGGTGACGACGACTTCCCCAAGTACCGCTCGCGGCGCTACGACCGTGCGGAGCCCTCGACGCACTTCGAGGAGAAGTACAGTCACAGCCCGAAGGTCTGGAAGCGTCGGGTCGCGTGTTCCGCAGCCGAGATCGACGCGCTGTCGACGACGTCTTCGGAGCTTTCCAGCGGGCTCCTGTGGTTCCAGGGCCGCGTGCGCCAGTTGGAGTTGACTCCGCAACTGGCCGTCGCCTATCGACGCCATGCGTTTCACGACGGGAACGGCACGCGGATCACGTTCGACGATCGGATCCACGTCGCGGCCACCAATGGGGGAACGGATTACTCCGCATCGAACGGCGGGACGCTGCTGAACGATCAGACCGTGCTCGAGCTGAAGTTCACCGGCGACGAGCCCGCTCTCGTGACCGAGATCCTGGCCTCCGTCCCGGATCCGGCACCCTTCTCCAAGTACCGTACGGGCATGCGATTGCTGGAGAGAATCTGATGGACGCGACGTGGAGCGACGACTTGTTCGCGCGGGAAGTCGTGGCGACCGAGGTCGACTTTCACCTCGAGTTGTTGGGTCGTTTCGGATTGGCCGCCGCTCTGGGCTTGGTCATCGCCGGGCTCTATCGCTGGGCGCGACCTCCGGGCCAAGGCCTGAAAGGTCTGGCGAGCACCGTGATGCTGCTGACGCCGTTGATCACGATGGTGACGCTGGCGGTCGGTTCGAACATCGCCGCTGCGTTCACCTTGGTCGGCACGCTGGCGATCGTGCGTTTCCGGACGTCGATCCGGGACCCCCAGGACACGGCCTACGTGATCTTCGCGGTCGCGGCCGGCCTCGCATCCGGGAACATGTCGTACTGGGTCGCTCTGTACGGGACGCTGGTCGTCGGCGGGTTGATCGCCGGCACACGGCTGCTCGGCGATACGCAGGCGAACGTGTCCCGCGTGACGCCCGCACAGGGTGGAGCGCCCGCGCGAACCCTCGTGCTCGTGCTCTGTCCTCCCGATCCTGACGCGGCGGCCTGGGCCGACACGATCCAGGCCCATGGGGGAGTCCACGAGGTCGTTTCGACCAAGGTCGATGGCGGAGCACAGACCCTGACCATGCAGATCGCGGTGCGCGGCATCGGAGCCGAAGAGTTGGCGCGGGTGTCCGTCGAGTTGCTCTCGGCCCCCGAAGTGCGCTCCGCCTCGTTCCGAGCGCTCTGAGAGGCCGGATCGGTGGGTATGGCGTAGGATTTGGGCGTCCCATGCCCACGAATCGAACCATGCAAACTTTCCTCCGCATCCCCGCGCTCGTCTCCGCATCCCTCCTTCTGACCACCGCCGTTCATGCCGGTGACCTGACGGTCACGATCGACGCCACGGTGTTCAGCAATTCGCTCGGTGGTTCCTTGGCCGGGGCGGCTGCGGGTGATGCGGTCGTCATCAGCTTCGAGGTCTCAGCCTCCGGCACCGTGATCTCCCCTGGGCAGTACTCCACCTACGCGGTGGACATCCCGACGTTCCAGGTCATGGCCGGCGGGGGGACCGTCACCGCTACCAGTGGCAGTATGCAGTTGGGGATCTACGACGATTTCCCCGTCTCCGACGGCGCCACCATCGGATACACCCCGATCGGAGGTGGCTACGCGTTCGAAATGTCGGCCTCGGACTCCTCCGGAGCGATGTTCTCCTCGGTCGACCTGGGCGCTCTCGTGGGGACCTACACGGGCGTGCAGTTCAACAGCGTCAACTACGCTGCACTCAGCGACGGAGGTACGGCGTTGGACCTCACGTTGGACGCGATCACCATCGCGCCGATCGTGAGCGTCCCGGTCCTCGGTTGCACTCCGGCCAATCCGCACTACTTGGGTGGTTCGGTGACGTTGGCCGGCAGCGCCTTCGGGCTCGCCGGTGGCAGCGGTCTGCACATCGATGCCGCTGGCGGACCGCCCTCCGAGTTCGGGTTCGTCATCATGTCGAGCGACGGCAGTGCGTCCACGAACTTGTTCCAGGGCGTGCTGTGTCTCGGGACTCCCCAGGGCCGTTACAACCCCCAGGTCGCCGCCAACCAAGGACTCCCGCAGCTCAACTCGCTGGGGCAGTTCGACGCCGCAGGCGTGTTCCAGAACCTGGTCGGGACTTCGGTCGCGGGATCGGGGTTCGACGTACCGAGTGAGCTCCCGTTCTCGCCTGCGGGCCAGACGATCGCATCGGGTGACACGTACTTCTTCCAGGTCTGGTACCGCGACCAGGATGGCGGAGGTGGTCCGTCGGCGAACTTCTCGGACACGATCGAAGCGACGTTCCCCTGATCCCTGAAGGCGCACGCCGATGACCGTTCTCGACGTACGCCTCCTGGGCGACGCGGATGTCGACGCCTATGTCGCGTTGCGCCGCGAGATGCTGGCGGACACTCCGTGGTCGTTCCTGGCGACCCCCGAGGACGACGTCGCCTGTGATCCGGTGGGCTTGCGCGCGCGCATCGCCCAGGATCAGAACGACATCGCCGGCGCGTTCGATGCGACCACAGGCGCGCTGCTGGCCGTCGCCGGCTTCGGCCGCATGCAGCGCCAGAAGGTGCGGCACCGCGTCGGTGTCTGGGGTGTCTACACGACTCCTGCGGCGCGCGGCCGAGGTGCAGCGCGAGCGGTGATGACCTTGGCGATCACCACGGCGCGTGGCTGGGACGGCGTGCGCTGGATCGGGCTGTCCGTGTCGGACGAGGCACCGGCAGCTCTGGGTCTGTACGAGTCCCTGGGCTTCGAACTCTGGGGGACGGAGCCGGTCGCCATGGTCGTGCAGGGGCGCGACCACGCGGAGCTGCACATGGCCCTCGAGCTCTAGCGCGGTCCCCTCGCCTGATCGCGCCCGAACGGTCGCCTTCGGCTCCCTCTCGCGCACTCCAGGTCCGATCTGGTGCTAGTCGCTGGGTTCGAGCACGACGATCAGGGGGGCATCCGGTTCGTTGTTCGCCAGGGCCGCAGCGAGTCCCAACGCGAACGGTTGGAAGCCATCCAGTTCGATACGTAGACGCGTGTGGGCGTCGATGCGTTCGTGGAAGGAGGAACGAGGCGTGCGGGTCTCGGCCCACGCCTCCGAGCCTGGCCCACGGTCGAGGATCGTGGGCACTTCGCCCAGCGACTCCAGCGTCACGGCGTGGAACACCTCGATCCGGAAAGGTCGCAAGCGAACACGCGCGGTGCGTCGGAACGTGATGTTTCGGGTTCCGTGTTGCGCATGCACGAGCGGCGGCTGGAACGTGTCGCTGCTGACGTCGCGGTTCGCGCTGATCACGAACGGACCCTCGGCGTCCGAGTGGAAGGTGAACTCACCGAGGGCGTTCGTCTGTGCGGACGCGGTCTCACCTGCGAACTCGATCGCGATCGGTTGATTGCGCAGAGGCTTGTCGTTCTCGTCAACGACTCGGCCCGCGAGGGCGACCGGACCTTCGTCCCGCAACCGGATCTCCAGCTCGCGGTCCTCCCCAGGTTGCAAGTCGATGCCGCTGACGGTGTGCAGCCCGCCCTTGCGCAGGAACACGTTCACGTTGACCCGGATCGGAAGCAGGCCTTCGAAAGTCGCGCGGCCGGCCGCGTTCGTGGTGCGACCGAGCGTTTGCGTCAGGCCGCGCATCGACGAATCGGGGATGGACTCGACGCGGATGTCGCGCACGGCCTCGCCCCCGTGCGTCAACACCGTCACGTTCAAGGTCGCGCACTTCACGAGCTGGACGTGGACGAGATCCGGCAGACCCTCCGGTTCGAACTCGGTGGGAGCCGCGACGTATCCCTCCTTGGTCTGCGCCCAGATCCGAAAACCGCGTGCGCCCTGGTGGGACTCGTAGTCGAAATGGACGGTGTCCTGGGTGGGAGCTCCGGCCTTGGTCGTTTCCTCGAGCGCTGGATCGGCCAGGTCGGGGGAACTGCTCGGGACGTGGTTCGGATCGGTGGAACCCGACTTCAGGACGTGACCGATGGCCTGGAAGAACACCTCGGTCCGGAGTGGTTCGGAACCCGGGGACACGACCCGAATCGACACGATCTGGTCCAGTGACTTGATGCGCAGGGTGATCAGCGCCGGCTCGTCGTCGTCACTCCGCTCGATCGTGAAGCGCGACTCGACGAGTCGTTCTCCGAGCGCTCCGTTCTGGAGTCTGAAGGTCCAGATGTCGTTCGGGTGCCGCTCGGCGGACAGCGGCATGTGTCCGGGGCGATTCTCCGGCATGTCCGGGAACGGCAGCGTGAACATCCCGTTCTCGTCCGCCGAGACGCCTTCGTGGTAGTAGCGGGGTGCATGAACGACGAAGCGTGCGCCGGGGATGCGCTCGTCGGTCTCGTCCCGCATCACGGTGACGACGACCAACTTCTCGGTCGCGAACATGTCCGAGTTGCCGTCGTAGTACCCGGACCAAGGTTCGGGTCCATCCACGGTGGCCGAGGCGCGGGCGTTCGCCTCCTCGTCGCCCCGCAACTCGGCCGTGCCCGTTGAATTCTCGAGCACGCTGTCCGCGACGGAAAGAGCGGCGTCCGTCCTCGAATCCGGTGCGAGTTGCGGGTCGGGAACGACGGTGGGGCCGGGCCCGTCGCCCAGGAACGCGAACGCCAGCGCCGCGAGCAGGGCGCCGATCAGGAGAAGCAACCGCTTGGACATGTCAGTCGCGGCAAGCTTCGAGGGACCGTACTTGAACGCCGCCGTTCTGGAGGTTCGCGGGCGACAGCCAAGCTTCGAACCCGGCGCGCACGCGGGACCAGTCCTCGTCGATCATCGAGAACCAGGCGGTGTCCCGTGTGCGACCTTTCAGAATCATGTCGCGCCGGAACGTGCCCTCGTACGTGAACCCGAAGCGTGTGGCCGCGCGGCACGAAGCTGCGTTGAGCGCGTCGCACTTCCATTCGAATCGACGATGACCCAGGTCGTCGAACACGTGACGCGCGAACAGGTAGACGGCCTCGGTCGCGCCGGGTGTGCGTTGCAGTTCTGGACCGAACCGGACGTTGCCGATCTCGATCGAACGGAACGCCGAGCGGATGCGCATCAGGAACTGGTAGCCGACGGCGCGACCGGTCGACGTATCGACGACCGCCCATCCGAGTCGTGTGTCGTCGTGTGCGCAGCCTTCGCGCCAGGCGGCCACATCTTCGATCGAATGCGGCGGCGGGTCCGCGAGGTACCGATAGCTTGCGAGCGCGGTGGGTCCGCTGGAGGCCCGCAATAGGTCGGCATCGTGTCGCGCTTCGAGTGGTTCGAGGCGTACGAACTGGCCCTGCAGCACCACGGGCAGCGGTGTGGCGGCCGGGTCCGACGATGTCCTCGGGCCGATCGGCAATTGCGTCTTCGGATCCACCTCGAACGGCGGTCGGTCGATCGTCCGGTCCATGCGTGCATCCTAGCGAGCCGCACCTCCCAGGTCGTGGAACGAGCCTTCTCGGGCGTGCGGCGTGCCCTCGAGAGTGCCTCTGAATCGACATTGGAGTGTGACCTGCCTAGCGCATGCTCCTAGGACCGTTTACACCAGAGGAACGGCGCGAATCCCACCTGGCCAGGATCTGCCCGCCCCCAAC
>JAJDEX010000089.1 GCA_029259575.1 Planctomycetota bacterium
CGTCGTCATCACCAACCTCGAAGGCCAGCGCACGACCCCCTCGGTGGTCGCGTTCCAGGACGGCGGCGAACGCCTGATGGGCGCACCGGCGAAGCGCCAGGCCGTCACCAACCCGTTGCGCACGATCGCCTCGATCAAGCGCTTCATGGGCCGTCGTCACCACGAGGTGTCCGACGAGGAGAAGACGGTCGCGTACAAGCTCGTGGGCGGTCCCCAAGAGCTCGTCAAGGTCGAGGTGGACGGCAAGCAGTACACCGCGCCCGAGCTCTCGGCGATGATCCTGCAGTCCCTGAAGGAGTCCGCCGAGGCCTATCTCGGCGAGACCGTGACGCGCGCGGTGATCACCGTGCCGGCCTACTTCAACGACGCCCAGCGCCAGGCGACCAAGGACGCCGGCGCCATCGCCGGCCTGACCGTCGAGCGCATCATCAACGAGCCGACCGCCGCCACGCTGGCGTACGGCCTCGACAAGAAGAAGGAAGGCAAGGTCGCCGTGTACGACCTGGGTGGCGGCACGTTCGACATCTCGGTGCTCGACATCGGTGACGGTGTCTTCGAGGTGCTCGCGACCAACGGCGACACGCACCTCGGCGGTGACGACTTCGACGAGGCCCTGATCAGCTGGGTCGCCGACGAGTTCAAGGCCGAGAGCGGCATCGACGTCCGTCAGGATCCGATGGCCCTGCAGCGCCTCAAAGAAGCTTGCGAGAAGGCCAAGTGCGAGCTCTCGAGCGCCCAGTCCACCGACATCAACCTGCCCTTCATCACCGCGGATTCCACGGGACCGAAGCACCTGCAGAAGAAGGTGAGTCGTGCGAAGTTCGAGTCGCTGGTGGCGGATCTCGTCACGCGCTCGATCGAGCCCTGTCGCGCCGCGCTGAGCGACGCTGGCCTCAAGCCGTCCGACATCGACGACGTGCTCCTGGTCGGTGGTTCCACGCGGATCCCCAAGGTCCAGGAAGAGGTCAAGAAGTTCTTCCAGCGCGAGCCCAACAAGGGTGTCAACCCGGACGAGGTCGTCGCGCTCGGTGCAGCGATCCAGGGCGGTGTGCTCGGCGGTGACGTCTCCGGCGTCCAGCTGCTCGACGTGACCCCGCTGTCGCTCGGCATCGAGACGATGGGCAACGTGATGACCAAGCTCATCGAGCGCAACACCACGATCCCGACCTCGAAGAGTCAGATCTTCTCGACGGCCGGCGACAACCAGCCCTCGGTCGACATCAAGGTCTTCCAGGGCGAGCGCGAGTTCACCGCGGACAACCGTCTGCTCGGCAACTTCGTGCTCGATTCGATCCCGCCGGCGCCGCGCGGCACACCTCAGATCGAGGTGACCTTCGACATGGACGCCAACGGCATCCTGTCGGTGAAGGCCACGGACAAGGGCTCCGGCAAGGAGCAGTCGATCCGCATCGAGTCGTCCTCGGGCATCTCCGACGAGGACATCGAGCGCATGAAGCGCGACGCCGAGGCCAACAAGGAAGCCGACGCGGCCCGTCGTGAACTCGTCGACCTGAAGAACCAGGTGGACCAGGTCGTGCACGAGACCGAGAAGCAGCTCACCGAGCACAAGGACAAGCTCGACGAGGCCGACGTCACCGCCATCAACGAGGCGAAGGACGAGCTGCAGAAAGCTGCCGAAGGCGACGACAAGGCCGCGATCGAAGCCGCCATGCAGGCCTTCCAGCAGAAGGCCCAGAAGCTCGGTGAGATCCTGCACGCCCAGGCCCAGGCCGAGCAACAGGGTGGCGCTCCCGACGCGGACGGCAGTGCCGGTCAAGGCGCCGGTGACGACGAGCCGGTCGACGCCGACTTCGAAGTGAAGAACTGAGCGGACGTGCTGGGGGATGCGTCCCCCGGTGACGACGTTCGACAGAACGACCGCGGCCGGTTCCTCGTCAGAGGAACCGGCCGCGGTTCGTTGCAGCGAGTCGTAGGCTGCTCGAGCTCGTTCGTTCGGCTCGAAGGTCGGAGGGACCCGGATCCCCTCACGCCTTCGTCAAACCCAGACGAACCCGTCCATGGGTAGCGCGCGCACCGGTCGGGGCGACGCAGGACGATGGCGATCTCCCGGAGCACCGAGATCGAACTCGCCCAGCCCAGAAAGGCGCGGGCTGGGAAGACTGCAAGCACGGCCCAGGGCGTGGGCCAACAACAGGGTAGGAGCTAGAAAGGCTCCGAGCGTGACGAAGAATGTCATGGGTCTAACCTCCACCGACGCCTCCGCTCGGGGGCTCGAAGTGGGGCCTGAATTTTGGCGCCCGGCCCCTCGAACCGGCCGCTGGACCCAGGATCGGGACTGCGTTCCAGGGGCCCCAGGCGTACCTCGGCGGCGTTCGCGGGGTCGTGAACGCGGGTGCCGGTTGGCGCTCGGATTCGTGCCCGGAATTCGCCCCGGGTTCGGCACCGCGACCTCGAGCCGGGCGACGTCGAGATCCGGAACGGCGCCCTCAGCGGTTCAGGGTCGCCGCCATGATCCGGCAGCGCGTTCCGAGGCTTCGCGCATCGTGCTCGGCGGCCACCCGCACCTCGAAGGTGTGCAGGACGTCCGGGTCCAGCCCGGTGGCGAAGAGGGGCCAGCGGGGCAGGTGCCGCGTCTGGCTGGCCTCGACGAACAACTCGTGGCGGGTCCAGGCGCCG
>JAJDEX010000090.1 GCA_029259575.1 Planctomycetota bacterium
CGGGGCCCGTCCGCGTTCTACCGGGAGGAAGGTGACTGACACGGTACTCCCGACGGACTCTTGGCGTGAATCAGTACCCGAGGCCGTTCTTGCGCAGGTGCACGCTCGAGTCCCCGTCGCGCACTTGATCGCCGTCGGTGACTTCACCGAAGACGATGACATGGTCGCCCGTCTCGAACTCGCCGGTGACCTTGCAGTCGAGCCACGCGAGGCAATCGGTCAGCACGGTCGATCCAGCCTGCGTCTTGGCGACCTGCAGCGCGTCGAACGGCGTCTGCCCTTCGGGCGCCGGCTTGAAGAACGGGCTCATCACGCCGCTGGACGGCTTGTCGACGACCGAAACGGCGAAACGACCGCTCGAGCGCATCGCCTCGAGGTGTCCGCGACCCTTGCCGACCGCGATCGAGATCGTCGGCGGTTCGAAGCCGGCCTGCATGACGAAGGACGCCACGAATCCCATCGGTCCGTCCGGACCCTCGGTCGTGGCGACGAACAGTCCGCTGGGGATCCGTCCGATCGCGCGGGCCAGGGGAGAGACTTCGTTGGTCGTGGAATCGGTCATGGAGTCGTTGCGTTCTCGTGTGGATCGAGACGTGCAGGTTGGGGTCGTGCCAGCGGAGAGCCAGCGGAGTTCCGGTCGTGCGCCAACGGAGAATCCGTGGTGCGCCGGAGGACGTCGTGCAGGGCGAGCCTGCGAGGGGAGAATCGATTCGTGCCTGGGGCGGGTTCGTCGGCCTCCGTGCGGGGAGTCGATGAACGCCTCCCGAGTCTACCGCCGAGCGCACGAAGTGGGGGCGCAACACGAACACCGATCGGATGGTCCATCTCGATCAGGCGCCGCGAAGATGCATCCACCACGAACGCACATGCGCGCGTTCTCCACACGTGCACGGCGACAACCTTCGTCATGGACGCGTCATGGACGATTCCTCGGCATCGGAGGACACGCTCGCTAAGCTCCCACGATCGGACACATTTGGCTGAAACCCTTGTGCGAGCGAGGCGACCTGACGCACCGGATCCGGTCGCGCTCACGCGCGGGGGAGCGTTCTCCTGGTCACACCGATTTCGCCTTCGGAGCCCGCCTCCTGGACCCGGTTCGAGGCTCCGCATCCACTCTCCGGACGAACCCTCGAAGGGAGCCCCAGAAGGGCCGTTTCGAGCCCGATCTCGCGTCGAAATCGGCGTGAAACTCGCCGGGAGGATCGGCTCCGGTGCAAGCCCAGAAACGACCTCCAAAAAACCGCCCCGGAGACCCCATCCAAGTGCCGGATCGAGTGGACCAGAGGCCGCCTGGGCCCGATACTGTGGGGCCGTATGGCACACGCCCGTCCCATCCACCGCTGGTCCCCCGGCTCGTCGTCCGTCACCGCCCAAAGCGGTGGTTCGACGCTCGTGTCGTTCGCCGAACGGCTCGCCCCGGTCGCCCAGGATCGCGTGTCGAGCGCCGCGGATCTCGTGCGCGAACTGGGCGGTGTGCTGCTCGAGGAATTGATCGAGCGACCGCACGGAACCGACTGGCGAGCGACGCGCCGGCGCTACGACGCCCTGCTCGCTCCGTTGCGGCTGGCCCACGGTTGGCGCGGACCGGTCGCGCGCTTCTTGCACGCGTTCGACGGCGTCCAACACGTGGCGCAGATCGATGGCCTGGCCGCGGATCCCGAGGAATTGCTCGCGGAAGAGGTCGGGCTCTGGCTCGGAGGCGTGGACGAATCGTCGCTGACGGATTCCGCACACGGGGGCGGTTCGCAACCCTGGTCGGGTCGTCCGCTCGGAACCGGGCGACGATTGCCGGATCGAGCCGGTTTGGCGCGGGCCGCCGCCAGAACGCTCGGCGAGGGTGAGACGATCCTCGTTCCGGAAGGCTCCGAGACCGTGGTGGCCGCGTTGATCCAAGCGACGGCGAACGGCGCCTCGCCGACGGCCTTGCTCGGCGAAGGTGGCCCCGAACTGTCCGGTCGCCGCGCTGCACGCGAGCTGGCTCGCGCCGGCGTCCGCGTGCGCATCGTGTACGACGCCGGCTTGCCGTCGCGCGTTTCCGGTGCCGACCGCATCTGGCTCGGCACCGAGGCGATCGGCGCCCAGGGATTCCTCGCGCGCGTCGGCACGCGCACGATCCTGGAAGAGGCGCGACGCCTCGAGGTCCCCTCCAGCGTGCTCGCCACCACCGACAAGCTCGTTCCCGGCGGGGAACTCGCGCTGCCCGCCTGGGGCGAGCGCGACGACTGGCTGCTTTGGGAGGACCCGCCCGAGGGCGTGCGCGTCGAGGCGCAACCCTTCGAATCCGTCCCCAACTCGTCCGTCGACGGCTTCCACTCTGAACGCGGTCCCGAAACGCCTGCTGCCCTCGCGCTGCAGGCTCTGGCGACCGACGACCGGATCCCCCCTCTTGGTTCAACGGCCGGTCCAGCGGGACAGCGGCCCTGATCCACCCGCGCCACTCCAGCGCCCGCTCCCACCGAGCTCCCCCCAGCGACGGCAGGGCCCTTCCTGGCCCCACGCGCTCCGACCATGACCGACACCACAGCTTCGTCCGACGACTTGCCCTCCGCGGGCAACATCACCCAGCGTGACATCACGCTGGAGATGAAAGAGTCGTATCTCACGTACGCCCTCAGCGTCATCCACAGTCGCGCGCTCCCGGACGTGCGCGACGGGTTGAAACCCAGTCAGCGCCGCATCCTGGTCGCGATGGAGGACCTCAACCTCGGCCCTCGCGCGAAGTACCGCAAGTGCGCCAAGGTCGCGGGCGACACGTCGGGCAACTACCACCCGCACGGTGAGTCGGTCATCTATCCGACGCTCGTTCGGATGGCCCAGGACTTCTCGATGCGCTACCCGCTCGTCGACGGTCAGGGCAACTTCGGTTCGATCGACGGCGATCCGCCGGCCGCCATGCGATACACGGAGGCACGCATGACCGGCGTCGCCACCGAGATGATGGCGGACCTCGAGAAGGAGACGATCGACCTCGAGCCGAACTACGACGAGACGCGCACGCAGCCGACGGTGTTGCCGTCGCGCTTCCCGAACCTGATCTGCAACGGTTCGGAAGGCATCGCGGTCGGGATGGCGACCAGCATGCCGCCGCACAACCTGCGCGAGGTGTGCGCGGGCATGCGCGCGATGCTCGCGGACCCGTCGATCTCGAACCAGGATCTGATGACGCACATCCCCGGTCCCGATTTCCCCACGGGGGGGATCATCATGGGCCGTTCTGGGATCCAGAAGGCGTACACGACGGGTCGCGGCCTTGTGCGCGTGCGCGCGAAGTACCACGTCGAGGAAGAGAAAGGCCGCACCTCACTGGTCTTCACCGAACTGCCCTATCAGGTGCGCAAAGGTGGTGATTCGAAGGCGTCCGTGATCAACAAGATCGCCGATTCGGTGCGCGATGGGCGCATCACCGGCATCTCGGACATCGTCGATTACTCGTCGCTCAAGCGTGGCACGAACATCCTCGAGATTCGGCTGGTCGTGAAGCTGAAGAAGGGCGAGGACCCGCACGTCGTCGTCAACCAGCTGTTCAAGTACACGCCGCTGCAGACGACGTACAGCATCATCAACCTGGCGATCAGCCGTCGCCAACCGCGCACGTTGACGCTGTACGAGCTGCTCGACAGCTACCTGCAGCACCGCCGCGAGGTCATCCGCCGTCGCACGCGTTTCCTGCTGCGCAAGGCCGAAGAGCGCAAGCACATCGTCGATGGCTTGCTCATCGCGCAAGCGAACATCGATCGGATCATCGAGCTGATCCGCGCATCCGACAACCGCGAGTCCGCCAAGGCCGCGCTGTCCGCCGAGTTCCAGCTGTCGGACCGCCAATCCCAGGCGATCGTCGACATGCGCCTCGGCAGTTTGACGGGCCTCGAGCGCGAGAAGCTCGAGGGCGAGGAGCGCGAGCTCGTCGCGTTGATCACCGACCTCCAGGACATCCTGGCCCGCGAGGAACGCGTCACCGCGATCATCCTCGAGGACCTCGACGAGATGGAGAAGCGTTACGGCGACGCGCGTCGCACCGAGATCTCGAACGAAGAGATCGACATGAACGTCGACATCGGTGACCTGATCACCGAGGACCTGACGGTCGTGACCTTCAGCCGCGACGGCTACATCAAGCGCTTGCCGCTCGACACGTATCGCGCCCAAGGGCGTGGCGGCCGCGGCGTCAAAGGCTCCGACGCGAAGGAAGGCGACGTCCTCAAGTCGCTGTTCGTCACGTCGACGCACGACTACCTCCTGTTCTTCTCGAACATGGGCCAGGTGTTCTGGCGCAAGGCCTACGACATCCCCGAATCCGGGCGTCAGTCGAAGGGCCGTTCGATCAGCAACGTGCTGCAACTGCGCGACGACGAGCGGATCGAGACGATCCTGCGCGTGCCCGAGTTCGACTCGGAGCGCTTCATCGTGTTCGCGACCAAGCGCGGGCTCGTCAAGAAGACGATGCTCGAGGCCTACAGCCGTCCCAAGAAGGGCGGTATTCGCGCCATCCTGCTCGAGGAGGGTGACGAGGTCGTCGCCGTGCGCCTCGGCAAGCCCGGCGACACGGTCATCA
>JAJDEX010000010.1 GCA_029259575.1 Planctomycetota bacterium
GTGATGACGCGCGCCATGCGGTACCGCGACACCTACGATCCTGCGCGCAGCATGTGGCCTTGGCTGCGGCGCATGGCCGAGAACGTCCTGGTCGATCAGTACGCTCGGCCGCGCAAGGACGATCAAGTCCTGGACGAGGCCGAGCACGCTGCACCTGCGCGAACGCCGTCGGTCGACGCGCGCGAGGAGCTCGAGCGCGTCTTGAACTTGCTGCGCCCGATCGAGCGCGACGTGCTCCTGCGCTTCCACCAACAGCAGCATTCGGTCAGCGACATCGCGCGCGACCTGCACATGCCGCTCGGGACCGTGAAATCCCACCTCTCAAGGGCGCGCCGCCGACTGGCGCAGCTCGAGTTCCACGACAGGTCACGCAAGGAGTCGGACCATGCATGAAGCCCTTTGGCAGCGCATCGACGCAGCGCTGGACGCGCGTCGGGATCCCTTCGACGATCCGGACCTGGCGCACGAGTTGCAGCAGGATCCCGAGGCCGTCGAACAAGTGCGTCGGTTGATGGTCCGCTTGGACGTCCTGTCCAGCAGTCCGGCGCTGGTCTCGCCCACACACCCGCTCCGACGCCTGCGTCCGGCCGCCGCAGGTGTCGCGGCTGCCTTGCTCTGCTTCGCGGTCCTGCGCACCGGCGCAGTCTCGTTGGTAGCGCCCCGGAACCACCCGAACGCGACGAGCGCCCGCACGATCGAAACCGTGTCGCTCATAGTCGAACACATGACCCCGCCGCCCGCTCGAGGTGAGCGCGTGGTACTCGAGTCCCGCCGCGTGGTGGGATGGACCCTGGAAGGAAACACGCCGTGATGCATCTCGCCCTAGCCGCATTGATTCTCAGCCCCTTGGCCGCGCAGGACTCCGAAGTGCGCGTGCCGGTCCCCGCCGACGATCCGGTCGTGGTGGCCGAGGACCCTGTTCTCGTGCGCGAGGTTCCCAGGCCGATCGCCGAGGGAACCCGCATCGTGCGCTACGAACTCGCTCACTTGACCGGTCACGACGGGTTGGAGCCCTGGGACGATCGATTCGACGAGATCCAGGATCCCGTCGCCGTGCAGGAGGCCCTGGACCTGCTCGACCGTTTCGAAGATAGGAGGATCGCCGTACAGGAGACGACCGAGAGTCTCATGAGCAGTGTGCGGGACATGATGGTTCCCCGGATGGAGGCGGGTATTCAGCGAGTCGAGCACGTTGGAGACGGCGCTTTCGTCCTCGTCGGCACGCCCGCCCAGCACGCGTGGATGGATCAGTTCATCGCAGCGGCGGACGGATTCGACGGGTTGATCGACATCGAGGCCCAGATCTTCGTCTTGGAACGCGGCAAGCTCGCGGCGTACACGCCCGACCGAAGTGGCACCGTGCTGGAATCCGCGATCGCCACGCAACTCCTGATGGACCTGAAGGGCTCGGGAGCGGATGCGGTCGTCTCGCCGCGCCTCATGACTTGGCCCTTCCAGAAAGCCGAGCTGAGCGTCATCAGTCAGCAAGCGTACGTCAGCGACTACGAACTGAAGGTCATCCCCGAGACGGATCACGAGATCGCGGATCCGATCATCGACGTCGTGAACAGCGGACTGACCATGACCATTCGTGGTGTACCCCTCGCCGACGACCGCTTGAGCGTTCACGCGAACCTGGAGTACTCCGTGCTCGAGAGGCCGATCCCGTCCACCGAGATCACCATCGGTGCGGGTCACCACAAGGTCCTCATCCAGACGCCCAAGGTGACACGGATCAAGCTCGATGGTGTCTTCGCCATGAAGGGCGGGGAGTCGCTCTTGCTCGTCACCGCCGATCCGACCGGTTCGAACGACGTGATCGTGATGCTGAAGGCCGACCGAATGGAGTTGCCCGAGGATCTTGCCCCGGGGCGCTGACAGCCGCGATCTCGGGACCCATCGCGAGTTCGCTTCGTACCCCATCCAGTGCGAGCGGCAGCTCGCAGATTGGAGAGACACGGACCTGAGGTCGAACGGCCTCAGGTCCGTCGTTCCAACCGGGGCCCGCCAGCGGCCTAGCCTTGGCTCCCGTTCCGCCAGGTCAGCTGCGCGCGCAGCAACGCCTTCTGCAGGCTGAACGATTGCTGCGACGTGAACAGGAAGAACTTCGACGTGCCGACCGCCTGCGCGCCGAACAGGAACACGGTCGCATACAGGATCAACGACTTCGTGGACGCGGCCTCGTCGGCTCGCAGGAACCTCCACGCCGACCACACGCACACTCCGGTCATGAGCGTCACGCCGAGCCACATCAGGCACCGCAGGACACGCTCCCGCTTGTCGAAGCGTTGGATCGCAGCCTCCAGATCGACATGACCGGGCTTCGGATCGAACGGCTCTTCACCCAGGAAGGCCTCACGCAGCATGCTTTGGAATTCGTTCATCGTTGCATCCTCTCCAGGACGTCCTTGAGTCGAGCGCGCGCCGTGTGCAGTCGGGACTTGACGGTTCCGACAGGGATGTCGAAGACGCGCGCCAATTCGGTCAGTTCGAGCTCTTCGAGGTAGCGCAGGGACAGGAGGGCTCGTTCCTCGTCGTCCAAACGTGAAAGGGCGGCGCGCAGATCGGCGACGGCTTGCGAGCGATCGTCGGGGTCATTCGCCAGGGCGGGTTCGGGCTCCAGCGTGATGTCGCGCGCGCCGTCGTCGATGCGCACGCGGCGGGCTCGTGCGATCGCTGCGCGCGTCACGATCATGAAAGCCCACGCTCGGAACGCCTGGGGTTCCTTCAGTCGGCGCAGGCCCCGGGCGATCGCGATCCAGCTCTCTTGGACCACGTCCCAAGCTGTGTCGTCGCGGCGCGTCAGGCCGTAGGCGTGCTGCCACAGCCGTTCCTGCCAGTGCGCGACGAGTTGCTCGAAGGCGGCCCGGTCTCCGCGCATCGCCTCGAGGACGAGGAGGTCGCCAACGAGTCGATCGGGTCGGGACGAAGGGGTGCGCAACTTGGGCCTCGCCATCCAGGTGGGGGGCTGGAGCGGATCGGTTCAAGGAATGAGGCGGTTCTTCGATCCTCCGTCCAAGGACCACGCATCGGAATGAGCCAGAACGGGCGCGGAAGCCTCTCGATGTCGAAGGACCTCGCAAATTCCTTGGGAGTTCGAGCCCCATCGGGGGGGGCACTCCGGATAACCTGACCGGTTCGCGCTCGACCCGAGGAAGTGTTTCGGGAGTCTCTTGCGTGCCTTTGGGCCACGGTGGTCCACCTGTTCGGGCGGCAAACGTCGCCCTGTCTTATTCGGGCATCCACGCGCTTCGCACTCTGCGGATCGAGGTGGTTGCCACTTGCGGTTCCGACGCTCCGGCGTCCTGCGTTCCTGCGCTGCCGCACCTCTGTGCTACTGGGCCAACGGCCCTAAGTGGACCACAACATGACTCTTGATCTTCCGGTGTCTCCCGACGCCGAATACGACCCGTCCGTAGCCGCTCCGTCCGTCGAGGACCTGATGCGCAAGGCCTTCGGCCCCGCGGAAACCTCCGAGGACGCGAAG
>JAJDEX010000091.1 GCA_029259575.1 Planctomycetota bacterium
GCATGGATCGATATCAACGTCGGTTCGTTCAGCGGTGGCAACTGGAACCTGTCCTTGTCGGGCGGCACCAACCGCCAGGAGCCGGCGATCCGCGCTTGGTTGGACTCCGACCCGACCGTGATGCTCAGCGACATCCACGCACCGGGCGAGGGCCTGTTCATCGTCGGCAGCAACGCCTACGACAACGGCGACGGAACGTGGGACTACGAGTACGCCGTGTTCAACCTGAACTCGGACATCGCCTGTGGCAGCTTCGAGGTTCCGACGCAAGCCGGCACCACGGTTTCGAACGTCGGCTTCCACGACGCCGATTGCCACTCGGGTGAGCCGTACAGCAACACCGATTGGCCCGGCAACGTCGGCGGTTCGGATGTCAGCTGGAACACCACGCCTTTCGTGTTCAACCCCAACGGGAACGCGATTCGTTGGGGCACGATGTACAACTTCCGCTTCACCGCGGACGCCGCTCCGGTCACCGGTTCGGTCGACGTCGGCATGTACAAGACCGGTGGTTCGGTCGCGGCGGCGGCCAAGGTTCCGGGCACCAGCACCGGGAGCCCGTTGTCGATCCTCTGTGATCCGAACAACAACCACTTCCAGGGCGACTACGTCAAGCTGGACTCCAGTTCGTTCGGCAGCGGCACCGGCAGCGGTCTGCACCTCGAGGCCATCGATGGTCCGACGACGCAGTTCGGCTTCTTCCTGATCGGTGGCGGCGGCGGCGGTTCGATCGTTCAGTCGAACGGCATCCTCTGCTTGACCTCGCCGATCGCGCGCTACAACGGCAACGTCGCGACGAACCAGGGTCTGCCCCAGCTCGACTCGATCGGCCAGTTCGACGTCTCCGGCGTCTTCCAGAACCTGTCCGGCAACTCCCTGGTCGGCTCGGGCTTCGATGTCCCCAGCGAACTGCCCTACCTCCCGTCGGGCCAGTCGATCCTCGCCGGTCAAACGCACTACTTCCAGCTGTGGTACCGCGACATCCCCGCGGGCACGGCGAACTGGTCGAACGTGCTCGGCGCGTCCTTCTAGGACCCAAACGTATCGATCGGTCTTCAAGATCGACCGGGCCTCAGGGGGCGTCGTATTCTACGAGACGGCGCCCCGGTATCGTGCCCAGCGAGCGGGAGGGGCTGGCTCGAAGTGGGTCAGGGTTGGGGGGCGCGCAAGTCGGCCAAGGAACGAAACTCGATCGGTATTGCGCTGTAAGGTAAGGGTGCCTTCCCGGAAGGCCCACCGCGAGCTTGGCGCGCTTCTCCTGTGCCCGAAGAGCCATCCCTCCCCATGGATGCCGACTCAACGGACTCGCAATCTCCAAACAACCCCACACGAAACATCTCCCATGATTTTGCGACAACTCGCGTTGTTCGCGGCTCTCGCCGCGCTCCCGACTCTCGCCTCCGCCCAGACCGACGATTGCGCCTCGGCCACAGCGATCGCTGGTGAAGGCACTTGGTCCTTCAACAACACGGGTGCGGACACCGACGGGCCCATTTCCTGTTCCGGTCTGGGTTCGGACCTTTGGTTCTCCTGGACCGCCACGGCGACGGATACGTTCACGGTATCCACTTGCTCCGGGACCAGCTTCGACACGATCCTCGCCGCATACCCCTCCGGTTGTCCTGCGACGGGTCTGCTCATGTGCAACGACCAGAGCTGCGGAAACCAGAGCAGCATCAGCTTCAACGCGGTCAACGGCACCAGCTACTTGCTCCAGGTCGCTGGTTGGAACGGTGAGGAAGGCAGCGGTGAGATCGAGATCTCCCAAGGCGGGATCAACCCCGGTGGCGATTGCACGACCCCTGCCACGGGACCGGACGTCATCATCGGTTCCCTGTCGGGCATCAGCGACTACGGTTCGATCGGCGGCATCGCCGGTTATTCGATCGGCACGACCTCGTGCAACATCGGAACCAGCAACCTGAACTGGATCTCAGGCACGAACGACCACCCGGTCATCGGCCAGAACATCTACCGCCTCAAGGACGGCCGCTTCGAGCAGATCGGGCAGTCGTGGTTGAAGCATGGTTTCGCGGCGCTGCAGGGCAGCCTTTGCTGCACGTGCACGGGGACGGGCAACGGTTCGGCCCTCGGCGTCGGATGTTCCGATCCGTACGGTTCCGGACTCAACGGCAGCCAGAGCGGCCTCGGTCCGCGCAGCGAAGTGAACCCGTACACGGGCGTCTTCCCGTATCCCTTCACCCACGGCAACCAGGGATCGACCGGCGACGCGGCGTACAAGCGCATCCAGGTGGCCAATACCGACCTGGATCCGTCGCTGAACCCCGGCGCCCAGTACTTCGGCTCGGCCCAATACGTGGCCAAGGACGACGCCCAGGCCGGTAACGGCGAGAACAACGCGGCATGGATCGACATCAACGTCGGTTCGTTCAGCGGTGGCAACTGGAACCTGTCCTTGTCGGGCGGCACCAACCGCCAGGACCCGGCGATCCGCGCTTGGGAAGATGCGGACCCGACCGTGATGCTCAGCGACATCCACGCACCGGGCGAAGGCCTGTTCATCGTCGGCAGCAACGCCTACGACAACGGCGACGGCACGTGGGACTACGAGTACGCGGTCTTCAACCTGAACTCGGACGTCAGTTGCGGCAGCTTCGAGGTTCCGACGCAAGCGGGCACCTCGATCACGAACGTCGGCTTCCACGACGTCGACAATCACTCGGGCGAGCCGGACAGCAACACGGATTGGCCCGGCAGCGTCGGTGGATCGGACGTCTCGTGGGCGACCCAGACGTTCGGTGTGAACCCCAACGCGAATGCGATCCGCTGGGGCACGACCTACAACTTCCGCTTCACGGCGAACGCCGCCCCGGTCACCGGTTCGGTCGACGTCGGCATGTACAAGACCGGCGGTTCGGTCGCGGCGGCGGCCAAGGTTCCGGGCACCAGCACCGGCAGCCCGCTGTCGATCCACTGCGATCCGAACAGCAACCACTTCCTGGGTGACTACGTCAAGCTGGACTCCAGCTCGTTCGGCAGCGGTACCGGTAGCGACCTGCACCTCGAGGCCACCGACGGTCTGCCGACCCAGTTCGGCTTCTTCCTGATCGGTGGCGGCGGCGGCGGTTCGATCGTTCAGTCGAACGGCATCCTGTGCCTGACCTCGCCGATCGCGCGTTACAACGGCAACGTCGCGACGAACCAGGGTCTGCCCCAGCTCGACTCGATCGGCCAGTTCGACGGCGCCGGCGTCTTCCAGAGCTTGTCCGGCAACTCGTTGGTCGGCTCGGGATTCGACGTCCCCAGCGAACTGCCCTAC
>JAJDEX010000092.1 GCA_029259575.1 Planctomycetota bacterium
CGGCGCCCATGACGATCGCCAGGACGATACCGAAGACGATGACACGCAGCGTGAGCTCGCGGCGCGGAGCAGATTGGGGGGAATCCATGCGACAAGAATAGCGGAGAGCCCACGCCTCCGGTGCAGCTGCGACCGCCCAACACGCGGCGAGCGATCGGCTCTGGGGGACCCGTGAGGGGCACTCCGCTGGACGAACCGGAGGTCGCGCCCTAGCTTCGGTTCTCTCTCATGATGTCTACCCACCCCATCGTGTCCGTCGGCTCGACCCTCTTCGAGGCGTCGCCAGGACAGAGCTCACCCTGCCAGGTCGATGATGGCGTGAACCGAGGCGACTGCGCTCGCCCAGGTACTTGCGATCATCGATTCGAGTTCTCGGGTGGTCGGACGGAACGGATGTAGCGATTCATCCCGCAAGAGAGGATCGCCGGCGTCTCTCCTCGGAGGGGCGCCGGCTCTTTCTTGCCCGAACGGTCAGTCCACGCGCGTGAGGTCCACGCGCGTCGAGTACAGCGAACTGCCGTCGCCCAGATCCGATGGATCACCCGGCACCAACACGTTGATGCCGATGCCTTCCGGGATCTCGGACTCGAGCGGAAAACCATCGATGCGTACGAGTCCGCGCGGCATGCGCGCGTCGAGCTCGGTCGGCAAGGTCAGCGCGCCTTGTTCGTTGGACAGGCACAACGCGTCCCCGCTCTTCAGCTGCAGCTCCGAAGCATCGTCCGGGTTGACGAACACGCGCGCTCCCGCGGCACGAGCGCGATGGCGCTCGCTCGACGTGTAGGTCGAATTGTGCGTCGCGATCGAGGGCGCCGAGATCAACTGGAACTGGCCCAGCCCGTGCGCACCGTCGTCCGGAACGTAATCGGCGACGCCCGAGCGACCCGCATCGGCCTCGCGCTCATCGTAGAGCTCGATCTTCTCGTGCGAGGTCTTGCGACGCAGCGTCTCGGGATAGGCCGGCACGACCATCTCGCCCGCGAGCAAGCGCTCGGCGTCCCCGTCGCCCAACCGCTCGCGGGACCGACGGACGTAGTCGTCGACCAGCTCGTCCTCGCTCTCTTCCCAGGTCTCCGGGGGCAGCCCCAACGCCTTGGCGATCGCAGAGAACGCGTCCACGTTGCTGCGTGCTTCGCCGCGCGGCTCGACGGCCTTGCGCGCGACCTGCAGCACGCGATGACCGTAGCTGCGCAACACGTCCGAGTGTTCGGGGAACGCGGTCGCCGGCAGGACGACGTTGGCCAACGCGACGGTTTCCGTCGGCATCAACTCGTGGACGATCAGGAAGCGATCCTTGCGCGCCAGTTGCTCGCGCACGCGCTGGGAATCGGGGACCGTCGCCGCCGGGTTGTGGCCCCAGACGAAGATCACGGGGAACGCGTGCTTCTCGAGTTCGGTCCCGAGGGACACGTGTCGAATCACCAGGTTCTCGGCGTCCAGGGGGCGCAGATCGCTGCCCTCCAGGCCGCGCGGGTGCTCGCCGAAGTACGCACCGGTCTGGAAGTGCACGCGATCGGCATGACCCAGGACGGCGGCCCAGGAGCACACCGCCCGCATCGACATGCCGCCGTTGCGACGCCGCGCGAACCCGATCCCGAACTTCAGGTAGGGCTTCTTGGCCTCGTGCACGTCGGCGATGAATTCGTGGACGAGGGCCGCGTCCAGCCCCGTCTCCTTGACGATGCGGTGCATGCCCCAGTTGCCCGCGGTGCGGATGCGCAGTTGCATCGCGCCCTCGCACTCGTCCCGCAGGAAGTCCGAGTCGGCGTCGCCGTCCTCGAACGCGCGATCGCACAACCCCAAAGCCAACGCCGCGTCGGAACCCGGCTTCAGGATCAAGCTCTTGCCGCCCCAGCGCTCGACGGCCAGGGCGGTGTCCGTGCGATAGATGTCGATCACCCAGACGGGCACGCCGCGCTGGCAGAAATCCTTCAAGCGCGAGAAGAAGTGCGGCATCGTGCGCCGAGGGTCGCAGCCCCAGACCACAACAGCGTCGGCCTCGTCCAACGCGCCGGGACGCGGACCGTGGGCCGCACCGAGGACGCTCTGGAACCCGGCCTCCGCGGTGGCATCGCAGATCCCGCCATCGGCGAAGGCCGCCCCGAGCGCGTTCATCATGCGGTTCGGGAACTTGCGCGCGATCTGGCCCATGTTCCCGGCGTAGCTGAGCGCCAGAATGTCGTTGTAGCCGCAGGGTTCGACCCGTTCGACGATGCGCGCGATCGCCTCGTCCCACGTCGCTCGCTCGAGGACTCCGGCCGCGTTCCGGACCTGCGGGAACAGGATCCGATTCTCGGCGTTCACGATGTCGCCGTACGCCGCGGTCTTGCTGCACAGGCTGCCACGCGACCAGGGGTGGTCGGGGTTGCCGCGCACGCGCTCGAACGCGCCCTGCGCGTCGGTCTCGACCAACACCCCGCAGGCGTCGGGACAATCCAAGGGGCAGACGGAGGGATGCAGCGGCATGCCGCGCATTCTACGGCTTGCCCGCCGAAAACCCGCTGGGTCGCTTACTCGTGCCCGCCGGCGGGGCGCGCGGCGACGACCTGGGGCCGGACCTGGCGCCCATCGACGAGCTCGTTCAGGTAGCCGCGGCGCAGTTCCACGAGCCGCTGGTCGGCATCGAAGAACGCCATCACGCCGTGCAGGCGCAGCACGAACGAGTTGTAGGACACGCTCGAGTTCAGCCCTTCGAGCAGCGGCACGCTGACGCTCACGAACCAGCTCTTCTGGTGCTGCCAGCCCCAGGCCAGGGCGCTGCGATCCCCGTCCTCGAGGACGAGCAACGGCGCACCGAGCGCATCGAGGCAGTCGCCCAGGGTCGAGGCCTCGGCTTCGAGCGACGCGAGCACGCCGGGACGCGGCGGCGCAAAGCTCTCGAACGTCTCGTGCCGCAACGTCAGGCAACCCGGCAGCAAGGCCAGAAGGCCGGCTGCGAGAATGACGGGAAGTCTCACGACTAGAAGATCGGCAGGTCGTACTCGGCTTCGCCGGCTTCCAGCGTCGCCGCGACGTGCGTCACGACGCCCGCGGGATCGAAGAAGACCCACACGCGATCGGCATCGGTATCGACGCCGCGCAGGTTGAACAGGATCAGCACGAGCGCCGTCTGCTTCTCGACGATGTGGTCGTAGCGCCAGGCGCTCTTGTGTCCGAGCTGCACGACGTCGGTCGGTGCGCCCAAGGCTGCCGCGACATCGGCCGCTGTGGATTGGTTCGGGACCAGTTGCTCGACCGCGTCGGCGCGGATCGGCGCGTTGACCCGTCGGTTCGAGAACAGACAGCCCCCGAGCAGGAACGGGAGCGTCACGAGGACGACGGTCTGGACGATGAGCTTCTTCATGGGCATGCGGGGAGGTACGGTGCCTGGCACCATTCATTACACTGCGTTTGCACCTCCGCCATGCGCCGGGGGGGGGGCCCCCCGCCCCCCCGCGCCAGGCGGAGGTGCCAACGCAGGGGGATGGATGGGGCCCCGCACCCGTCCACCCCCCCAG
>JAJDEX010000093.1 GCA_029259575.1 Planctomycetota bacterium
AATTCGAACCTTCTGATCCGCACCGCACTCCTCATGGCCCTGGTCCTCGGCTGGGTCGTCCTCTCCGGTGCGCGGACGACCGGCCAGGACACGCCGCCCAAGTCGCAGCCTTCGGTGCTCGAGGAGGACCCGCCCCCCGCCCCGGGCATCACATTCCCGGACGGACCCGTGGCGAAGATCCTGGCCCAGGTCGATCCCGGCCAGCTTCCCGCCGGACTGCCCGCGGGTGCCGCCGCGTGGTTCGAGCCCGATTGCTGGTTGCGGACGGAGACCTGGCGCACGTGGGCCAGCCTCGTGATGGCCGAGGCCGAAGAGCCGGGGCGTGATCCGGCGCGCCGTGCTCAACTCGCGTTGCTGGCCCGCGCCCAGGGCCGCGGTCAAGACGCGTGGCAACACCTGATCGCCCTGGACGGCCAACCCGCCTGGATCGCGGCCGTCGCCCCGCGCCTGTTCCCGGGCATCCCGATGGACGTGCCGCTCGGACCGGGCGGACGACCCAAGTCGATCCCGGCCGGCACGATCCTGCGCCCGCTGCTGCCACCGCGCTCGCCCGAAGCGCCGACGTGGCGCATCGAATGGCGAAATGCCTCTTACGGTCTGCTGCCCGTCGGCGAGTCCGAGGTCGATCTTCTGATGATGCTCGAGGGCACCGGTGTGCAGGCCGAGTTCACACACCGCAGGGGACCCGCCGTGCAACTGGGCATGCTGCTGCCCGAACCGGAGGCGCACGAGATTCGCGTCGAGTACATCAACTGGAGTCGCCAGGACGCGTTGCGCGTGCCCATGGTCGTCACGATCAGCGCCGAGGACGAGGAACCGCAAGCCCTCTACGGCCGCATCCGCGCCCTGCCTGCGCAATTCCCGACGCCGGTCGCGGGCCACGTGCCGCGTCAGTTGACCGAAGGTGGACTCTGGCTCGATCTGCCGGAGGGCGACGCCGACCGCGAGTGGCTGGAGCCGTTGACCGGAGTCCTGAGCGATCTCGTCGGAGCGCCCGTCCGCATCGGGCGACCCGATCCCGAGGCGGCCGACGCGTTGCCCGTGAGTGGCACGATCGTGCGCTGGAACGCCGATACGGATCGGGCGGCCGTCCTGCGCTACCTGACGTCGACCATCGAGACGCACCGTCTGCCGACCCTTGCCCCCGCCGAGCCCGAGACCTCGTCCGAGGGCGATCCGCTGCCCAAGAATGGTGCGGATCCGGGTCCGAAGGACTGACCGACCGAGACGTGCCCCGGGCCTTGGGATAGGCTGGGAGGCATGAGTCTCTACAGCGACAACCGGCGCCGATTCCAGGCGATCCTGAACGAGAAGGGCATCGCCGCGGTCATCCCGACCAACACGGTCAAGGTGCGCAACCACGACTGCGACTTCCGCTTCCGCCCGGACTCGGACTTCTGGTACCTGACGGGCTTCGCGGAGCCGGACTCCTGGCTCGTGCTGCTGCCGAGCAAGGACGGCGGGAAGTCGATCCTGTTCCTGCGCGACAAGGACCCGTTGCAGGAGACCTGGCAGGGCCGACGCCTCGGCATCGATGCCGCACCGGACTCGCTGGACGTGGACGAAGCGCGCAACGTCGACGACCTGTGGGACACGCTCGGGGAACTGCTCGCCGATCACACGTCCCTGATGTGGCGGACCGGCAACGACGAGGGCCGCGACCGGCGCATGCTCGAAGTGGTCGCCGACCTGCGCCGTCGCGCGCGCGGCGGCGTCCAGCCGCCCGTCGAACTGCTCGACCCTGCGCCCATCCTGCACGAGCTGCGCCTGTTCAAGACCGAAGCCGAGGTCGAGCTGATGCGCGCCGCCGCAGCGATCACGACCGAAGCCCACACCGCCGCGATGGCAACGGCGGCACCGGGCGTCAACGAGTGCGAGATCGACGCGCTGATCGACTACACCTTCCGTCGCCGTGGCAGCACGGGCCAGGCCTACAACAACATCGTTGCGGGCGGCGCGAACGCGTGCATCCTGCACTACGTCGAGAACGACGCGCCGCTGGTCGATGGCGAGCTGCTCTTGATCGACGCGGGCGCCGAGATGGACTACTACGCCAGCGACGTCACGCGCACGTTCCCCGTGAACGGGCGCTTCAGCGATGCGCAGCGTGCGGTCTACGAGGTCGTGCTGCGCTCCCAGATCGCCGCCGTCAACGCCGTCGCGCCGGGCGTGCCGTTCCTCCATATCCACGAGATCGCGCTGAACGAACTGGTCGACGGCCTGATCGAGTTGGGCGTCTGCCAGGGCACGCGTGCGTCGGTGATCCAGGACAAGAGCTACAGCCGCTTCTTCATGCACAAGACCAGCCACTGGCTCGGGTTGGACGTCCACGATTGCGGCACGTACACCGCGGACGGCAAGCCGCGCAAACTGGAGGCGGGCATGGTGCTCACCGTCGAGCCGGGCCTCTACTTCGATCCCAGCCTCGACGGTGTCGAGCCCAAGTACGTCGGCATCGGCGTGCGCATCGAGGACGATATTCTGGTGACGCCGAACGGCCACGAGAACCTCACCGCAGCCATTCCGAAGACGGTGGACGCGGTCGAGGCCGCCTGCGCGGAGTCGGCCCTGGCCACGGCGCGCTGAGCCCCTCTGAGCTCCCCGGAGCTCCGATCCCATGTCGTTCCTGAGCGCCCCCCCGGAAGCCCCGTGGCCGCTCGAGCGCTCCTTCCAGGCGCTCGGGGATTCGGCGCGTCGTGCGAGTTCCCCCGGAGGACTCTGGGCCGCCGGACTCACCTACCAGTTCCTGGCGTTCGGCTGGGCGTTCGGCGCGCTGGTCGCGTTGACCCAGGCGGGACCCACGCTGCCCAAGGGCCTGCGCCAGATGATCGCGGGGGCCGGCTACCTCTCCAGCACGTATTCCCTGTCCGGACTGACCGGACGCTTCGGGCTGTGGATCCTGCTGGTGCTCTTGCCGATCGGGGCGGTCGTCGCGCGGTTGGCAGCAGGACTCGCGCGCATCTCCCCCGCCGAGCGCTGGGAGTACCTGGCCTCGGTGCGGCCCGTCGGATTCCAACGCTCGCCGACGATGCGCCAGGCATGGCGCGCCGGCAAAGGACACACGCGCACGACGATGGCCCTGTGGGGCGCGACCCTCTTGATGATCTTCCTGGCCTCGGCGCTGTTCCTGGTGCCCGCGCGCATCGTCACGGCGCTGTCGGACGGCACGCTGTCGATCCTGGCCGGCCTGCTGTCGGGCTGCGCGGTGCTGATGGCGATGATGTACGGGCTGATGCTGGCGGTCGTGTTCCAGCTGTCGTTGCACAGCGTGGTCCACAACCGACGCGGCGTTCCCTCGGCGCTCCTGCACGCCTGGCGCCTCGTGCGCAACGACCCCGGCGCCACCGCACGTTCGGTCGTGACCGACCTGGTCCTGGTCTGCACGTCGTTCGTCGTGCAACTCGCCATGGGATCGCTCGCGTACCTCATGGTGCGCTCCGTGTTCGGCGAGGGCTTCGACTGGCTCGTCTGGCCGATCCTGCTGGTCGGCGTGATCATCATCGAGAGCTTCATCGGTACGACCCGCGCCGGCTTCTGGGCGCGTGCGTACTTCGGGCTGGGCGGCGTGACGACACGGGCCGACGCGTTCCCCGGGATCGAGGGTCCGCACGTCGACGAGGACCCCGCGAGTTCGGCGGCGGTCGCCTGAACCATCGCGCATCGCTCCGGGCGAGCGAGGTGCTCCCCCCACGCGATGAGGCCCCCCTACGCAACGAGGCCCCGCGGAGCAGGGCCTCGAAGTTGAGCGGGTGGTGAGCGCGCCAGGTCTTGAACCTGGGACCTACTGGTTAAAAGCCAGTTGCTCTACCAACTGAGCTACGCGCCCACTCGGGTGCGATCCGTTTCCGAACCGCGGCGAGGAATTTAGGACAACGGACGGGCCGTGGCAAGTCCACCGTGCTTTTCCCCAAGGACTTCGCTTGCGAATCGATTCGCACGCCCAGCCCTGTGCGGGTGTGCCGCGTGGTCCGGTCGCCCGGAATCACGTGACGCCGACGCCTAGATCTCCATGATGTCGGTCGTCTTCTTGTCCTGGATGTCGCCGACGGACTTCTCGAACTCCTTCAGGAGGCTCTGGATCTCCTCGTGAAGGGCCTTGTTGTCGTCCTCGGTGATCTCGGACTTCTTCTGGAGGGCGTCGGCCTCCTTGTTCGCGTCCCGGCGCAGGTTGCGCAGCGTGATGCGACCCTCCTCGCAGAGGTCCTTGGCCTTGGCCGCGTACTTCTTGCGCTGATCGCCCGACAGGGCCGGCATCGTCAAGCGGATGACCTTGCCGTCGTTCTCGGGCGAGATGCCGAGGTCCGACTTCTGCAGGGCCTTCTCGATCTCCTTCATGACGCTCATGTCGAAGGGCTTGACGACCAGTACGCGCGGCTCGGGCACGGAGACCTGGGCCATCTGCGAGATGGGCGTGGGCGTGCCGTAGTAGTCGACGCGGATGTTGTCGACGAGGGCCGAGGTGGCGGTCGAGGTGCGGATGCCCTTGAGCATCTCCTGGGTGTGCGCGACCGCTTTCTCCATGCGGGCGCGGGTGTCCTTGAGGACCGAGTCGTAGCTCATGATTGGCTCCTGATCGTGGTGCCGAGGCGTTCGCCACGGACCACTCGTTCAAGGTTGCCCTCCTCGAAGAGGTCGAACACGACCACGGGGAGGTTGTTCTCCATGCACAGCTGGATCGCCGTGCCATCCATGACGCGCAGGTCCTTCTCGAGAACCTCGCGGTAGGTCAGTTCATCGAACTTCGTCGCGGTGGGATCCGTCTTCGGATCCGCGGTGTAGACGCCGTCGACCTTGGTGGCCTTCAGCAGCACCTCGCAGGACAGTTCGGCCGCGCGCAGCGAAGCCGCGGTGTCCGTCGTGAAGAACGGGTTGCCGGTGCCGGCGGCGAGGATCACGACGCGGCCGCGGGCCAGGTGCGACTGGGCGCGGCGGCGCACGAACGGCTCGGCGACCTGCTTGATCTCGAGCGCGCTCATCACGCGCGTCTCGACGCCCTGTTGTTCGATCGCGTCGGACAGGGCCAACGCGTTGATCACGGTCCCCAGCATCCCCATGTAATCGGCGTTGGCGCGGTGACCTCCGAGGCGCGAGAACTCCGCGCCGCGCAGGATGTTGCCACCGCCGCAGACCACGCCGACCTCGACGCCCAGGCCAATCACACGGGCGATCTGGCGGGCGTACGTCGAGACCCACTCGGGGTCGATGCCATGTCCGTGCACCGGGCCACCAAGGGCCTCGCCGGACAGTTTGAGGAGGATGCGTTGGTACATGGCAGGGCCGCTCGTCCCAGGGCGCAGGGCGCTGCCGTGGGGCTCGGGGGGCGCCACAGGATAGGGATTCGGAGCGCGGAGTCGAGGGCTCGATCCGGGTTGCCGGAGATCGTCGCGCGAATTCCGTCTTCGAGAGCCGGACCGGGGGCTTGGCATGCCGGGGAGTCAGGCCGATCCAGGCGCTCCCACACTTGCTCGAGCGAACGGATCGCCCGAGGCGTGGTCGGCGTCGTGCGGAAGGACTCACCGAATCCTGCGCTGCCGAAGTCGGCCTGGGTCGCGGTTCGGTCTAACGCAGGCGGATCGTCAGGGGCCGATGCGGAAGCAGGCGAACGCTTCGACCACGGACCCTTCCCCCAGCGACTCCTCGAGCACCGACTGGACCGAGCTCGACGGATCGCGCTGCCACGGCCGATCGACGAGGTCGAACGGATCGAACCTCTCCTCGAGCCCGCGTTCGGTCGCCACCAGCCCCCAGGAGCGCTCCTGCAGAACCTGACCGGCGAGCCCGAGCATGAAGTCGCGGGCCTCTTCCCGGGGCGTGGCCGTGGCCATGGAGAACATCACGGCCGCATGGTGGTCCGGCGTCTGGTAGGTCCAGACGAACCCGCGGGGCGCGCTGAAGCATGCCATGCGCGTCAGGCCGACGGACTCGCCGATGCTCTCCGAGAAGTTGCGCTGGGCCGCCTCGACCGTCGGGCCGCCACCGATCCAGTCCTGGCCGGCCAGGCACTCGACGCTGGTCGGACGACGCACGAGGACGTGGTGCGTCAGGCGATGCAGGTAGGCCTCGAACTCGTCCCGGGCCGCACCGAATTCGCTCTCGCAGGTCAGCGCCACCATCGCGCCGCGCTGGGCGGATTCGTCGACCATCGCGTGGACGCGGCCGGCTGGGCGGAAGTGTCGGGAGGGCTCGGGCAAGGGTCTCGTCGGGGTCTGGATCGAAGGGCGGATCGGCCTTCACTCTCAGCATAGGCGACACGGGGGATCCCGTGGGACCCGCAGGCCAGAGGTGGGGTCCGAATGGCCGAGGTCGGCCGTTGGCTCGGCCCGCCAGAGGGTCCCTTTCGGAGTTCTCACCCGAAGTCCCAGGCAGGACTCCTGGTGTTGGACGAGGACCTCCTCCCCCGTGAGCATGTCCGCCCCCGCTGCCAAGACGTGCGGGCGGAGTCCGCCCCGGGACCCACCGTTCACGAGCACGGGGCCGACGGATCTGTCCGTCGGCCCCGTGCCTTGGCCGTTCGCTGGGATCCAGCCGGGCCGATGCGAGCGATCCCGAATGGGTGCCGCACCTGATTCGTGAGCGACTACTCGCCGCCGACTTCGAAGCGCATGAAGCCTTCGAGGGTCGTGCCTGCGCCCATGGCGGCTTCGAGAGCCTTCTGAACGGTCTGCTTGTCGTCCATCACCCAGCCTTGCTCGGTGATGACCGTCTGCGCGTAGAACTTCTCGAGTTGGCCGACCATGATCTTCTCCTGGATCTCTTCCGGCTTGCCGGCGAGTCCTTCCTTGATCACGCCCTTCTCGCGCTCGACGAGGTCCGCGGGGACTTCGCTGCGGTTCAACGCGCTCGGGTTGTAGACGACGATGTGCTGGCAGAGGGCCTTGAGCGTCGCGTCGTCGGCCGAGCCGGTCGTGACGTTGACGAAGGCACCCTTCTTCTGGTCGTGGTGCACGTACGTGCCGACCGCGCCCTTGTCGTTCTCGTAGTAGCCGACCTGGCTGAGCAGGATGTTCTCACCCAGCTTGCCGATCAGACCCTTGACGGCGTCGTCGACGGTGTCGCTGCCACCCTTCCAGGACTGCGCGAGGCAGGCCTCGAGGCTGTCCGACTTGTTCTCGAGCACGTGGTTCGCCATGTCCGTCATGTAACCCTCGAAGTCGGGGGTCTTGGCGACGAAGTCGGTCTCGCAGGAGAGCGCGATCATCGCACCCTTCTTGCCGCAGTCCGAAACGGCGGCGAACACGCGACCTTCACCGGTCGAGCGACCGGCCTTCTTGCTGGCGGTCTTCAGACCAGACTTGCGGAGTTCGTCGAAAGCGGCCTCGAGTTCGCCTTGCGTCTCGGTCAGTGCCTTCTTGCACTCCATCATGCCGGCGCCGGATTTCTCACGGAG
>JAJDEX010000094.1 GCA_029259575.1 Planctomycetota bacterium
CCGAGGCCCTTCGCCTCCATGCGCTTGGTCTGTTCGCGCTTGTACTTGGCGAGGGCGACGAAGCTCTCGAACCATCGGCCGTCGAACTTCTGATGCCGCAGGGCCTCGCGGGCCTGCGCGTGCTCGGGCTCGAGGTCGATCACACGCCGATACGCCTTCTTCGCTGCGGACGAGTTCTTGGCCTTCGTGTATTGCTCCGCCAACGCCATCAGCTTGCCGACATTCTCACCGGCCGCGTTGATCGCTTGGTCGACGTCCGCGTCGTCCTGGCGAGCAACGACGGAACCTGTCAGGGGGGAGGTCGCGTGGGTGGGCGACGCGAGCAAGCAGAGAAGCACTTCGACGATCATGGTGGACGACCGAGCCTCGGTCTCTTGGTGCAGGAATCGGAGCCTCGCTTCGACCGTTCGAACGCGAGGAGCGACGATCATACCCCATGAACTCGAAGTCGGATCCCGTGACCGATCGCGCATGGAATTCGTCGAACATCACGCCTCGGTCCGCCCGGCGCGGCTGTAAAGTTTCCCGACGATTCTTGGTGCAGATCGGTCCTGTTCTACGCCACGGGCAACCGACCCGACCGGCAAAGAAAAGTCCCCGGTTCATCAGGGGGCTGATGTTCCGGGGACGGGTCCGGGTCTCCTGGGGAGAGGAGTTCCGGGTTGGAGGGGGGATCGGTTCGTACGCTCGAGAGTTGTGGGGACGATCTCGAACGCTATGGGGACGGAATCCGATCGACCAGGGCCCTCCGATTTCCTGTCAACGCAGGGGAACGTTGACAGGTGGATTGTCGGACCGGAGGGGCGATCCCTTTAGGGGGGAGTTCGGAAGAACTCGAGCGCGCGGGCCACAGGGCCGGAAAGGTGGGCGCAGGGGCCTGCGCGGGCGGTTTCCCAGTTGTGGGGAGTTCCTGGAATTCCGTGCGGAGGCCGGCCTCCATCTCTCCGCCGTCAGGGGATCGACCTCAGCGTTCGGACATCGCGGCGTGCTCGGCCAGGATGCCCGCGTCCTGCAGTTCTTGCAGCAGCGGGAACGTCTGGATCGTCAGGTCCCCCGCGAGCTTCAGCTTGTCCACGTCCACGGTCTGGCGCGCTTGGAGCAGCACCTTGCGACCCTCCCGGATCTGGGCCTGGACGCCCATGGCCAGGCGCTCCAGCTCGACTCGGTCCTCCGGTGCGATGTCCAGCGTCGCATGCCTGCGCCGAACGGTGACGAGCTCCTTCTCGGCATCACCCAGCATCTTGCCGATCGTGTCGGCCGAGACCGGCATCCGCTCCGCCTCGGTCGTTCCGCGGCAACCGACGAAGGACAGGGCGAGCAGGCAGCAGAGCAGCAGGGTCGTGGACTTCATTTCGCGTTGGATCCTCTGGTCGAGCGGTTCTTCCCGAGAGTTCGGGACAAGCGCCGCAGTTCACTCGCCCGACGTCGTGTCCGGCGGCACACCCCGATGCAGGTAGTGCACCGGCAGGTAGTTCTCCCAAGCCTTGTCGATGACACGAATCTCGAGCCCGCCGTCCAGCAGACCGTCGATCTCGTCCTTCACCGTTTCGGGCTCGAGGTAGTAGTCGGTCACCTGCTCGATCGTCACCGGGACGTTCGGGTGCCATTGGTCGGCCGAGGGCTTGCCGACGACGCGCATCACGGTGAACCCGCCGAGCGTCTCGAACATCGTCCATTCCCCCGGTTCGAGCGTGCGCGCCATGCCCCAGCGGTCGAGCCCGATGTCCGCGTTGCGCTCGGTCCACGAACCGTGCAGACGCGCGACCTGGGGACCTTCGGCGGGCAACTCCTCGCCGGCCTGCAACGTCATCAGCCAGGTCTGCGCCTGGTCCCGGGAACGCGCGCGTCCGGCCGGGTAGACCTGGCCGGCGATCGCGTTGTGCAGCACCAGGTTGGTCAACGCCTGGCGGATGTGATCGCCTTCACTCTTGTGGCGATGGATCTGGGCGATGGTGGGGACCCACGCCATGACCTGGGACGCGGTGATCGGCACGTCGCCGACGAGCAGGATCGTGTCCTCGGGCCAGGCATCGTTCCACTCGATGGCATCGGGGTCGACCGGGACCTCGTCGGGTCCGCAGGCCGTGACGATCGAACAACACAGGAGGAGGGTGGCAGCGAGGCGAATGCGGTGGGGCATGGGGCGGATCGAAGTCGGTTACCGGCCAGGTCCCGGGCCTCGGTTGGAGGCATCGAAGCGTTTGATGAACGACAGCGCACGTGTGGTCAGGAAGCGATACGTCTCGAGGACGCGTTCGCTGAGCGGGGAGAGGTCGCGCTGGGTCAGCACGGGTCCGAACGTGCCCTGCACCTCGACGAACAACGAGCGCGGGTCCGCCGCGAACGACTCGATGCGCAGACCGAACGTCGTGGTCTCGTCCTCGCTGGCGGGGAACACCATGCGCAGGCCGAAGAGGTTCGCCGGGCGGCCGAAGGTCTCGGGCTCGTCCTCGAAGCGGAACATGCCCTCCTTCAGGTACTGGCGCGCGTCGTCGTAGCCCTGCGGATTGACGAGGCTGCGCAGCGTGACGACCTGGCCCACGTAGACCGGGATCGAGCGCGCCGTGGCGAGCTTCCGGCCGACCTCGCCGACGCGGGCGGCGAAGTCCTCGACGGTCAGCGACGTGACCTCTTCGCGGATCTGCACGCGGTCCTCGCGGAACGCCACCTGGGACACCGAGTTCGGCGCCACAGGCGGGTTCGAGAGCACCGGACCCTGGGGCGTCACGTTGAAGCTCGTGTAGGCCGGCGTGCGGGCCACGAACATCTCGTTGTGCAACGCCTGGACCGGTCTGGGGTCCAGCGGGAGCGGGGGATGGAAGAGGTCGGCCGAGAGGGCGACGGTGCGGGGGTCGTAAGCCATGGACGGACCATTCCAGCGGGGAGCGCGGACGGCCGAAGAGAGTACCCGGCAGGCTGCGCCCTGTTGCCTTCCGGGCCCCGATCCACCCCGTTCTGTGACGATTCTGGCCCGATTCTGGGTCTCCGTTGGGCCGTACGCAGTCCACCGCACAGGGCGGGCCATCTGGAATGGGCCTCACCCACCCCTCGCGCAGGGGACCCGATCCGTGTCCCTCGCACTTTCGATTCCGACTTTTCTCTCATCACGGCTCCCGCGCTCCGTAGGATCGTCGCCCCCGTGGCCCGAGCCCGCCCCGATCTCCGCCTCTGCGGACCCCCTGCACCGGCTCGGAACGGCCCCTCTGCCGGCTCTCCACGACTCGATTCGGACCATGAAGATCATCAGCTCCCTGCTCCTGCTTCCGCTCCTGGCTGCCGCTCCGGCCCAGGCCCAAGACATCTTCGGCGGCGAATTGCTGCCCGGCGAGGCCGCCCCGGCTGGCCCCGTCGCCGACGACGAGTCGGACGAGCCCGCATTCACGGGCCCGAAGATGGCTCCCCCGCCGCTGACCACGACCGAAGACAGCGGCACGAGCATCTTCGGCGAGCCGCTCTACGTGAACGGCAAGCGCGTCCCCGACGTCGTCATCAAGCGCTTCCTGTGCTACGCACGCGGAAGTGGCGCGATGCAGGCGCGCACCTGGTCGGCCCTCATGGTCGAGGAACGCAACCTGCGCATCCGCAGCGAGCGTCGTCGCCAGATCGAGGAGCGCCTGGACGGCCAGCCCTACGAGGAGCTGACCGACGAGCAGAAGGCCGTCATCGACGAGGCCGTCGACGAGTTCATGTCGCTGTACGTCTACGACCCGCGTGAAGTCACCGACCGCATCGCGCGGGAGGAGGCGACGTTCTACGAGCGCTACCCCTCGCTCGACTACGACACCGAGGTTCGCCGCGCCTACAAGAGCAAGAGCTGGTACATCGGCCAGCTGCACCAGACGCTCGAGTTCGACGCGCTGTTCTTCCCCGGTCCCGTCGAGAACTGGCCCAGCATCACGACCGAGGCCATCCACGGCGGCTCGCCCAACTTCGACCTGGTCGAGGACTACCGCAAGAACCACGTCCTGCGCCGCGACCGTTGGTTGTTCGTGCGCAACGAGATGGAAGCCCAGGTCCTCGCGGACGATTACGGCGGACGTTCGCGCGACGAGCTGAACGCTGAAGAGGACGCGTTCCTCGAGAACCTGCTCGACGCCGAGCACGGCAACTTCGAGCCGCGCGAGGACGAGATGATGATGGGGCTCCTGCGCGACATGGTGAAAGCCGGGTTGACGCTGCCCCACGTGCTCAAGGTCGAGACGTCGTTGGATGGCTTGCCCTGGGACCAGCTGGTCACCCTGAAAGGCGACGGATTCCTGCACGTCGTCACCACCGACGAGGTGTTCGACGAGATGCAGCACATCTTCTCCGAGCACGACATCCAGGAGGCCAAGCTCTTCATCACGCTGCAGGTCCTGATCCAGGACGAGCTCGCCAAGAACGATGACCTGATCGACTACCGCGTCTTCAAGAAGCGCGTCGAGGAACTGCGCCAGGCCATGGGCGCCAGCATGATGGACTTCGGGTTCCTCGCGCTCCAGGGCTTCATGTTCCCCTCGATGGAGTCGTACACCGAGCACCTGTACATGGTCGACTCGTTCAAGACGACGATCGGCGATGAACTGAACGTAGTCGCGGAACAAATCAGCGTTCAGGCCAAGCACGCCATTGGGCAGGCAATCTTTGGCGTAGGCGATTTCCAATTCAACCGATTGTCGAATGCGA
>JAJDEX010000095.1 GCA_029259575.1 Planctomycetota bacterium
GTGCCCGAGGTCGTGCGCTTCGCCGCCGGCGGTGCGCTGGATCCCACCGTGCACCGCGAGCCCTTGAGCGTGCTGCTCGAGTTCGACGACCTCACGACCCAGTCCGTCCACGTCGGCCTCTTCGGGACCGTGGAATGAAGCTCGCCAAGTTCCATTCCCCGTCGTCACGGGACGGCTTCGTCCTGATCGCGGTCCTGGTCGTGCTGCTGGCGCTGCTCGTGCTGACGGCGCCCTTCCTCGAAACGGCTACGCACGCCGACCGTGCCGCAAGTCAAGTCGCTGACCGCGTCGACGCGCGCCTCGCGTTGGACTCCGCGACGCGACACGCGCGGGCGAATCTCGGCGGCTCGCATCCGGCGCTGGACCCGACGCCCTACTACGACTCCGTCGAGGAATTGACCACGATCGCGTCCTTGCCCGACGACGTGCTGAACACGAGGGACGCGAACGGGGTCATGTGGGAGGTCGACGTGACCGACCTGTCCGGCAAGATCGATCTCGACACGGCGAGCCCGATGGTGATCGCCAACATGACCGGGCTGATGACGCGCTTGCGCGAGCCGTTGGCGGCCGATGGCAAGGCGATCCTCGTCCACAGCCTGGCGCCCTTCAGCGAATCCGGCGTCGTCTGGATCGAGGGCGAACGCATCAGCTTCGACGGGCACTCGACCGAGGACGGGCCCGCGTTGATCGGGCTCCGTCGCGGACTGTTCTCGACCGAGCTGGAGGACGGGACGTTCGACGGGCCGGGACCGCCCAGCAGTCACGGCATCGGCGCCCACGTGATCGACCAGCGCGCGTTCGCCATGAACGCATGGCGTACGGCCACCGACGACGGTCAGCCGCGCGACCTGGACCAGCGCGAGCAACTGCAAGAGCTGCAGAAGTTCGTGCTGTCCGGCAGGCTCGAGGACCACCATCTGTTCCTCATCGACGCGTTGGGCTCCGTCCACAACGACGTCGCTGGTGGTCCGGTCTGGCAACGCTCGGCGCGCGTGACGCAGACGGTCGAGCCGGGCGAGACCTGGGCCCTGCGCGTCGACAACCCGCAATGGTTCTCCGCGGGTTCGATCGTCCAGATCCGCAGCGAGCTGGGCGAGGAGTTGCGCTGGGTGCAACGCAACGCGGGCGTGCTGCTCCTGGACGCGGTCCTCGAGCTCGAACACCCCGCGTGGGACACCGAAGTGCGTGTCCTCTGCCGTCGCCCGGTCAACCTGAACACGGCCTCGCCCGAGGTGCTCGAGGCGCTCTACCTGGGGCTCCAGGTCATCGGTCGCAACGATCGCATCACGGGTGGGGAAGCCGCCCAGCTCGCCGCGTTGACCGTCGCGAGTCGACCGTTCGAAGGGTTCGGCGATTTCCTGAGCCGGTTGGTCCTGCCCGCAGCCCAGATCGATCAGCTGCCCGCCGACGCGCCCGTGCGCCCCGCGGCGCTCGACGACGGGGCCGAGGTCGCCGTCATCCAGCCGATCGATGCGGTCGCGCTGTACCTCAACGGGTTGAACTCCAACGACGCACGCCTGGCGTACTCGACGATGCCGTACGCGTTCACGTCGAGCGAGGTCTATCGCATGGAGCTGCGCTCGGCCATCAACGCGCCCAGCGGTGTCGAGCGCGCTTCGGCCCAACGTGATCGCGTCGAACTGATCGTCCCGCAGGAACCGCTGTTCACGATGTTTTCGCGCCAGGAGGACTTCGAACTCGCCACCCGCCTGGATCGCGAGAGCGCGTACTGGATGACCGGACCTCACTCCGTCACGCGCCACGACGGGAACACGATTCCGCCCAGCCGATTGATCCCGCACATCGGCACGTTGAACGGACAACCGTACGTCCCGGGCATCGGCAGCCCCGTGCTCGACGCGGACGGCGAACCCATCCAGCCGACGCGCGTGCAACCCTCCCGCGAGGACGACGCGTGGGCGCAGCTGTGGCCCATCCGCTTGCCCAGTTCGCTCCAGTGGCAGAATCGCACCATCCACTTCGATCACGAGTCCCGCGAGCTCGAAGGGCGTTACCTGCCCGACGAATCGATCCGACGTCCGGCCGACGACGGCCTGATCGGTTGGGCGGACCAGGGCGACGGCATGCTCGCGCGCGCGTTGCAGGCGAGCCTCTGGTTCCAGCCGCAATCGATGATCGACTCGCGTCTGTTGGACCTCGCCGGACTCAGTGCGGAGAGCGATCGCGTCAGCCTTCAGCTCGAGGGCCAGGATCTCGTCCTGCGCGTGCTCGACGGCTTCGGGGATCATCCCGGCACGCCCGAGATCGAGGCGACCGAAGCTCGCTACGCCATCGCGGCGGGGGACGGTCCTGGGTTGCCGGGGAACACCTGGTCCCACCTGTCGATCGACGTGCAAGGGTCGCGCCCCGACCAGGTCGATCTCATGGTCGATGGCCAGGCCCACGGCGTGCGTCGCCTCGGCATGACGCGCACCGTGGGAGCGGTGGGCCCGACGACCTCGCTCATCCCGGTGCACAGCGTCGAGGGCTTCCCGGCCCAGGGCGTCGCCCAGATCGGCAACGAACTGGTCGAGTACACGTTGGACGGGGATGCGCTGCGCGTCTCCTTCAACACCGCGGGCCCGCTCGCCGGCTTCGGTGGTCGCTTCGCGCGCTTGCAGCACGACGTGGAGGGCGCCGACGTCACGGTCCCGATGGATCTGGCCAGCGGCCTGACGAACGGGACCTATCCCGACGGCACCACCGTGATGGTCTACGGTTATGCCGCGCCGATCGCTTCGAACGTGCCCGCGGGTGGCTCAGAACTGCCGATGGACATGGGCACGTTCCGTGTGGCGCGCGTGATCGACGTCGGTGGCGGCAACAACATGGAGCCGATCTTCGCCGGAGGTGGTTTCGTGGATTGGGGCGGCGGGATGGAGGGCGACAGCATGCCTCCGTTGGTGCTGGCCCAGGCCGACCTCGGCACCGAGAACACCGACCCGGGCGACGTGATGGAGGCGTTCAACCGCAACGGCGGTTACGCCGCGCTGATCCAACTGCGCTGGACCGCCGGGATCGGCGCCGACGAGTTCTCGGCCGCGGGTACGCCCCTCGGCGGGATCGAGTTGATCCGCTACTCGGGTTGGAGCGGCAGCGAGCTCACCGTCACCGCCCGTGGCGACGTCGTGCAGGGCGAACTGCTGGCCGCGGGACAGATCAACGACGTGATCGGGGGCCGGCGCGCGTTCGTCTTCGACTGGCGTGGCGGCGTGACGCTGAACGGCTCGGTCATCGAGACGTACTTGCACGCGTCGACGTTCTGCGTGCCGATCTCGATCCCGGCCCCGGGCGCGACCGACCTGGACTTCCTGCCGCCCAACGGTCGCAGCGAGTACGCGCAGATCACTCGCCTCGACGAGGCCGAGTTGACCGAATGGGTGCGCTACGACCAGATCCAATCGACGTACGGCCAGTTGGTGCGCTGCGAGCCGAACGCGCTGGTCGACCTGATGGGGGCGCTCACGACGACCGACGGAACCCAGGGCAACGCCGAGCAACCGATCCCGCCCGGAGGAGGTGGTGGTGGCGGCGGCGGTGGAGGCGGCAGCTTGAACGTCCTGCCCGATGCCGGCAAGTCGCTGGCGAAGGCGGCCGCGCCGAGCGCCGCGAGCCAAGGTTCGTCCGGTCCGACCGGCGGGGCCTGGGAGCCCTGGCTGGGCGAACACGAGTACGCGAACTTCCCGCTCACGCACCACGCCGCCGGCGCGTTCCACTTCCGCGGCGTGCTCGGGACGCACAGTCATCCTCACACGGCCGGGACGTTGGTCCTTCCCGTCTGGCGCATGCCGAGCGCCAACCTCGAACGGGGTCGACTCGGCGCCCAGGACCACGTCTTCCTGTCGAGCGCGGACGCGGACCACCCGGGCTGGCCGCTCGTCGTGCACCGCGCTCACATCCCTTCGGGCCAGCGCGTCGTCCAGCAGTGGGCAGCCAGTCCCGATGACGGTTCGGAGGCACTCGCCGGCGGCACGTCGGCCGTTCCCCAGGGCTTGCTCTTCGATCAGTTCGTGGCCTTCACCACCTCGAACCCCGAACCGATGTCACCCGGTACGGGTCCGGGCGCGACGCCGGGCTTGGGCGGTGCGACCGACACGCGCTTGCAGGCACGCGTCGCCAAGCACCCGTCGGGGGAACGTCCGCGCATCGTCGGGACCGCGGTCGTCGGGGGCTCGGCGATCGGTGGCGGCTCGAACTCGGGCAGCGGAGGTTCGGCCGAGGTGCCGGACGCCATCGTCGACGAGATCGCGTTCTGGACACCGCAGTTCGGGATC
>JAJDEX010000096.1 GCA_029259575.1 Planctomycetota bacterium
ACGCGACTTCAAACTCGAGCTCATGACCGGAGTCGGCATCGACCTCGATACGGATCCCCTGCGCACGACCGTGCGTTGGGCGCTCGTCGAACGTGATGGGGACCAACTGCTCGCGTTGTCCAAGGATGTCGAGATCGATTCGACTCCGCCGGAGACCCTGGCGTTGCTGGCGTCCGGTCTGTCCGAACGGAACGAGCTCGAAGCGGCCCGCTCGCTCTACGTGAGCGGGGCCAATCGTTACCCCGACAGCTTCCTGCTGAACTACGGCGCGGGGCGTTTCCTCTACTGGATGGATCGCCGGGCAGAGAGCGACGTGTACGAGGGAGCCCTGGGATACTTGCAGGCGGCGATCGCGCTGCGGCCGGAGCAGATCGGTCTGCGCGTCCTGATCGGCGATGTGTACATGGCACGAGGGCACGCCATCATGGCGGAGCATCACCTGTCGCGCGCTCTCGCGGTCTCTCCGACTCACGCCTGGAACCACGAGGTGATCGGCCTGATCAAGATGCAGTGCGGTCGATTCGAGGAGTCTCTCGAATGGTTCGAGCTGGCGATCGAGGCCAACCCAGGAGAGTCGTGGCCCGAGTCCGCCTTACGCGCTTGCAAGGTGGCACTGGGGCAGATGACCCTCGATGACTACCTTGCTTGGGGCGCGGCACAGGACCGGCGCGACGAGTGGGCCATCCTCGGGCCCGCAATGGCGCTGACCTTTCCCGGGTTCGCGAGGACGGAGCCGGATCCCGAACGCGCACGCGCACTGCTGGAACCCCACCTCGTCGACCGTCTCGAGCACGGAATCTCGGACGCCGTCTTCTGCAACACCCTCGCCTGGGTGGGCTTGGCCCTCGGCGACCTGCCGCTGGCTATCGAAGCGATCGAGCAAGGGCGCGAGTACGATGAGGGCGAGGTGAGCCGTCGCAACATCGTGCAGGCGCTCTTGGCGGACTCCGCAGTGGCCCGTCTTCGCGGAGACGCGGCGACCGCCCAGGACCTCCTCAGGCAGGCGCGACGTTTGCGTGATGAGATGATTGCCGGAATGGAGGACGAGTGGCGCAACACCAGCTTCCTTCTCGACTTCGAGTACTGCGAGAAGATCGCGACCGGGAAGTGAAGGACGTGCCGGCGGGACCACGGAGCATGAAGCTCCGCGTTCCAAACCCGGCGTCGCGAAGGCGACGATCTATTCGTCGTCGCTGGACTTCATGAGCACATCATCCTTCATCGAAAGGATGATGCACATGAACTCCTGCTGCTCGTCCGCGCCCCAGCCCACGGCTTGCATGGCGGTCCCGATGTCGCCGCCGGCGGAGAGGAACACCTCGGGCGTGACGCCCATGCCCGCATGGCTGGCGACCATGGTCCGGCCCTCGTAGGTCTCCGGCCCACCCGTCCCTGCGCCGATGAAGTTCACCAAGTGCGTTGCGAGCATCTCCTGGTCGACGTCCTTGAAGAACGGGCTGACGACATCGTTCTGCATGTGCAACTCGATGAGCTTGGCGACGAACTCGGCGATCGTCTCGTTGCCACCGAGACGCTGATAGAGCGGACTCTCCGCATGACGGGCCGCGCGATCTTCGGCGCACGCCGCACAGTCCGCGACCATCGCTGCAATCGTCACGGTCGCAGGGGGAGCCTCGACTTCATCCGTGTTCGACGATTCCTGGGCTTCCGCGCCCCTGTCGGCACAGCTACTGGAAACGGCGGCCACACAGGCGAGGAGCGAGGTGATGAGGATCGGTTTGATGGAGATCATGGTGAGCGAGTGAAGTGGGATGGAGAAGGTGGCGGTTGTTGCCCGGGGATAGCAGGTGATCCCTTCTCCTGAGGCAGAAATCGTAGCAGTTGGTCCTCTCGGAAACTGCGAGGTCGCAAACCTCCCGGTACCGGTCGAGGATGCCGGGTGCGGAGGCGCGATCCGGAGGACTTGGGCCCGTGCTGACCCTTCCGCCGTGGACTTCCGTCACTTATCGGTCCACCACCGCCACCAGCGTTTGCGTGGCTCCAACTCGGGATCCTCCAACAGTTCGCTCTCCACGCCGCGAAGCGCCAACAGCAAGTCCCTCCAAGTCGATGCGTCGCCGCCGAACTGAACGGCCATCAAGTTCCGCGCTGTGAACTCGTCGAAGCTCGTGCATTCGCTCAAGTGGAAGGCGACCTCCGAGAGTGGCTCGCCATCGTGCCAGGTCGTCATGACGAAAGGGGGAGGGTTTTCGGGCTGCTCGATCTCGACCGTGATCGCCGACATGTCGATGGCATCGTCCCATTGACTGCCATGCTCACCTGCACACACGGCATAGCGGCAACCACTCGCTTGGATCGAACTCGAAGCCAGTTCGTACTCCTCACGCGTGGCACCATCGGTGGCATCGAGCAAGAGGAGGGCGTACTCCTCTCCCCCGAACGGCGACACGAGGGAGCAGGGCCTCGCGTACCAACTGCAGACGACCTCGCGTCCGTCGGTGAAAGGGACCGTCTGGGTCTCGATTCGCATGAACTCAGTGTCTCACAAGGCTCGACGGCTGAGTCTTCCGTTGGATGCGGAGTTGCACACCACAGGCATAGTCTCGTGGTGAATCAGCGTGTGGTGTGCGGCTCCGTACACCGTACAGCAAGTCCTGAACTTCACGGCTCGTCAAACCCTGGTCCCCGACAGGACCTAGTCATCCGGTCCGCGGTGGGACGTCGCCTCCTCGTCCACCGAGTCCTCCTCCTCCCAACTCATGCCGTTTCGACCTAGCACTTTGCGCGTAGGACCCGGTGCGTAGCTCGGGCACGACAGCGGCCCGTAGCAGAATGTCTCCACGCGATACTTCGCCTTGGTCGGGTTCCATTGATCGAGGGTGATATCGACCGGCATGCTGCAGCCCCATTTGCACGTGCTGCACTTGGAGTCGTAGGTCTTCGCGGCGAGCCGGCGATGCCCCCGTTCGCGGTAGACCTGGAGCTCTGGAGGTTGTCCGTGCCACGGGGGCGGCGTTAGATCCGCCTGCTCGCACTTGGCGAGGACCTGCAACCCGGACGCTTTGTAGAACTCGGCCCTTTCGGTGCGTGGGTTCCTGACGGGAACCGTTGCCCCCTTGATCGTGTCGCCCACTTGGAGTCCGTGTTTCGCCTGGGCCGCCTTGCCGATCGCGACGGTGAAGGTCCGTTGCACGCCGTCGATCTCGCCCTCGATCGCAAGGACATAACCGAGGTAGCTGTGGTGCCGTTGGTCGAACGATCGGTGCAGCGTGATACGAGGCTGGACCGATGCGAGGGTGCCGTGGAAGGCAAGCTTCGAGGAGGGTGCGGTAGGCATGGTGGGCGATGGGGGACGGCGGCCCAAGGACAGACACTGATCCTACAAGGCAACCATCAGAATGCGGGGTTGCGCATGACCCCGCCCCGCAGTTCACTCCCGCGCGTCGTAGCTCGAGCCCCAGTCATGCATGGCAAGCAGGATCGGCTCCAAACTCTCGCCGAGCTCGGTCAGTCGATACTCGACCTTCGGGGGAACCTCGCGGTACACCTTGCGATGCACGACGCCGTCCGCCTCGAGTTCACGCAGTTGTCGCGAGAGCGTCCGGTTCGAGATCCCGGGGAGGCTTCGGTCGAGTTCGTTGAAGCGACGCACTCCGCCGAGCAGCTCGTGAAGCACGAGCACCTTCCAACGTCCGCCGATGATTCCGAGGGTCGTTTCGACGGGACAGGAGATCGCCTTCTTGCTGGTCGGCGGGTCGGGGTCGGAGCGGCTCAAGCGGTATCTCGGGTGTTACTAGGTGGCAGCGTTGTGCGTACTTGACCAACTGGCCGTAAGCAGACTACATCAGGTTCGCCGAGCGAGAACC
>JAJDEX010000097.1 GCA_029259575.1 Planctomycetota bacterium
AGGCGTAATGACGGAGCCCGAAGTCGAAACGGAACTGCATACCTTCCAGACCCAACTGGACGAAGCCTTTGAAGCGGCAACCGGCTATAAATCCAACAAGGCCGACTGGCTGGACGGGAAATGGGCCGGTCTGAGCATGGCATCCGGTGATGCCAGACGCGGGGAAACCGGGGTTACGCTGGAACGTCTGAAAGAAGTTGGCAATGCGCTGACCCACTATCCGGATAATTTCAATGTTCATTCCAAGATCGTTCGCCAGCTAAAAGCCAAAAAGGAAATGATCACCACGGGAGAGGGAATCGATTGGGCGACGGGTGAAGCGTTGGCGTTTGGAACACTTTTACTGGAAGGACATGCCGTTCGCCTGTCCGGTCAGGATTCCGAACGCGGCACCTTCTCACACCGTCATTCCGTGCTTAACGATCAGGAAAATGAAGACCGCTATATTCCGCTCAACAATTTGCGGTTTGGTCAGGCCCCTTATGAGGTCATCAACAGCCCCCTGTCCGAAGCTGGCGTGCTCGGGTTCGAATACGGATACAGTCAGGCCGAACCAAACATGCTCGTTTTGTGGGAAGCGCAGTTCGGCGATTTTGCCAACGGCGCACAGGCGATCATTGATCAATTTATCGCATCCGGTGAGCATAAATGGCTTCGCATGAGTGGCCTGGTGATGTTGTTGCCGCACGGTTACGAAGGGCAGGGGCCGGAGCACAGTTCCGCTCGCCTGGAGCGGTATTTGCAACTTTGTGCAGAAGACAACATGCAGGTTGTCAACTGTACGACGCCCGCCAACTACTTCCATGCGCTGCGTCGGCAAATCCTCCGCGATTTTCGCAAGCCGCTTATTGTGATGGCCCCGAAATCGCTGCTACGGCACAAGAAAGCCGTATCGTCGTTGGCAGATATGAGCGAAGGCACGACTTTCCATCGCACGCTCTGGGATGACGAAGATCCGTTCGATGATTCCAAGCGCTCTCTGGTGCCCGACGACAAGATCAAACGCGTCGTTCTATGTACGGGTAAGGTTTATTACGACCTGCTGGAAGAACGCCAGAAACGCGGCATCAAGGATGTTTATCTGATGCGGGTAGAGCAGATTTATCCCATTCCGGAGAAAGCACTGATCAAGGATCTCGCCCGGTTCCCCAATGCCGATATGGTCTGGTGTCAGGAAGAACCCCGCAACAACGGCGCGTGGACCTTCATGATTGAACCCTTTGGTGAAATTATGGACGCGATCGGGCGTGGTGGTGAGCGGGTAAAATATGCCGGACGACCGGAAGCCGCCGCGCCGGCGACAGGGTTGATGTCGAAACACCTCGCCCAACAGGCGAAACTGGTCGACGAAGCCTTGAGCGTACCGAAGGCTAAACCAGCCGCCAAACGCAAGCCCGCAAAGGCAGCGAAGAAGAAATAGCGTTAATCTCTAACGATCAGGACCGAGGACAAGACGATGGCCGTGGAAATCAAGGTGCCCACTCTGGGAGAATCGGTGGCAGAAGCAACAGTCGCAAAGTGGTTCAAGCAACCGGGCGACGCCGTTGCTGTCGATGAGCCGCTGGTTGAGCTTGAGACCGATAAGGTGACAGTGGAAGTCAATGCCTCCTCAGCGGGCGCATTGGCGAGCATTCTTGTTCCGGAAGGCACGGACGTCGCGGTTGGAACCTTATTGGGGACCATCGACGAGACGGCGGCCGGCGCACCCGCTGCGGCACCTGCCGCCGCGCCCGCCCCAGCGCCCGAACCAGCAGCCGCTCCAACTCCTGCTCCTGCCGCTGCGCCTGCTCCGTCACCCGCTCCGGCTCCAGCACCAGCTCCAGTCGCGGCGGCGCCTGCCGTGGCAACCAAACCCCTGTCACCGGCCGTTCGCAAGCTGGTTGATGATAATGAACTTGATCCAGCCCTGATCACACCGAGCGGTAAAGATGGACGGATTGCCAAGGGTGATGTTCTGGCCGCGATTGCCGCCGGAACAGCCAAACGCAAGGCGCCATCTGCTGCGCCAGCCGGACAGGGACCGGTTTATACGCCGTCATCAGAGCTGCCGCCGCGGCCGGATGATCCCCGCGAAGAGCGGGTGCGGATTTCCAAGCTGCGCAAGATTATCTCCGGTCGTTTGAAAGAGGCCCAGAATACCGCTGCCATGTTAACGACCTGGAACGAAGTCGATATGGGCAATGCCATGGATCTTCGCGCCACATACAAAGACGCGTTCGAGAAGAAACACGGCGTTCGGCTTGGCTTTATGTCGTACTTCGTCCGTGCGGCCTGCATTGCGCTTAAAGAATGGCCCGCCGTGAACGCCGAGATTTACGGCGAAGAACTGATCTACAAGAATTACTACAACGTCGGTGTTGCCGTTGGCACACCGCAAGGGCTGGTGGTTCCGGTTCTCAAAGATGCCGACCAAATGCGGTTTTCGGATATTGAGGGGGGCATTTCTGACTTCGGTCGCCGTGCGCGCGACGGCAAACTGTCGATGGATGATATGATGGGCGGAACCTTCACCATTTCAAACGGGGGCGTGTTCGGATCTTTGAATTCCATGCCGATCCTGAATGTCCCGCAATCGGCCATTCTCGGCATGCACAAGATTCAAAAACGCCCGATCGCTATTGGTGATGAGGTTGTCATCCGGCCGATGATGTATCTGGCATTGTCCTATGATCATCGCATCATCGACGGTCGTGAGGCCGTATCGTTCCTCGTTCGAATGAAAGATTTAATTGAAGATCCCCA
>JAJDEX010000098.1 GCA_029259575.1 Planctomycetota bacterium
CTCGCTTCGATCAACTGCACGGCCAGCTGGATCCGAACAAGACCGTGGTCGAGAACGTGTGCGACCACGCCGACACCGTGACCATCGGCAACCGCTCGCGTCACGTCCTGGGGTACCTCCAGGACTTCCTGTTCAGTCCCGAGCAAGCGCGCGGCCCGATCACCAAGTTGTCCGGTGGCGAGCGCAACCGGTTGCAGCTCGCGCGCCTGTTGGCCAAGCCGTGCAACGTGCTGGTGCTGGACGAGCCGACCAACGACCTGGACCTGGAGACGCTCGACCTCTTGGAGGGCCTGCTGTTCGACTTCCAGGGCACGCTGATCCTGGTCAGCCACGACCGCGAGTTCCTGGACAACGTCGTCACCTCGAGCCTCGTGTTCGAGCCCGGTGGTGGCGTCCGCGAGCAGATCGGTGCGGTGGACTGGACCTCCCTGCGCCCGGTCGAGGCCGCCCCCAAGAAGGTCGCCAAGTCCGCGGTGGCGCCAGCTCCGAAAGTGGATCCCACGGTTCGCAAGCGCACGTACGCGGAACAGCTCGAACTCGACAAGCTGCCCGAGACCCTCGAGCGTCTGGAGTCGGACAAGTCCAAGCTCGAGGCGGCCATGGGGGACCCGGGCTTCTATCAGCGTCCCGGCCATCAGATCGCCCAGGACAACGCACAGTTCGAAGCGCTCACGACCGAGCTGGATGCGGCGTACGCGCGTTGGGAACTGCTCGAAGAGCTGCGCGGTTGAGCGCTCAGACAAGGACGCGCACACCGCGTTCGCCCAGCGCCGCCAACGTTGCGTCTTCGCGTGGGCTCGCCGTCCAACGCAGGTCGAGTTTGCGCAACGCAGGCAGGTCCGCGAGCCACGTCGGGATCTTGGTGAGCGGATTGGCGCGCAGGTCCAGCAGCTCGAGCGTGGGGGACTCGCGCAGTGCGTCCGGGACCACCGCGAACCGATTGTCGCGCAGGTGGAGTTCGCGTAGGTCCTGCAGCTGGCCCAAGGACGAAGGCAGGTGCGTCAAGCGGTTGTGCTGCAAGCGCAGTTCCTGCAACGCGGCGCAGTCCCCCAGAGTTGTCGGAAGTTCCTGCAGCGCGTTGGCGTCCAGACCCAGGTAGCGCAAGGTCCGGAACGTGCCGATCCAATCCGGGATCCGGCTCAAGCGGTTGTCGCCGAGATACAGGAAGCCGCGGAGCGCGCTCCATTTCCGCACGACGTCCGGAACGACCTCGAACCGGTTGTGGGCGAGGTCCACCGTCTCCAGCTTGCGCAGGGCACCCAGCGAGGTTGGTAGATCACGGAGCTCGTTCTCCCCGAGGATCAAACGCTCGAGTTCGAGGCACTCCGCCACGACCGGCGGCACCTGCTGGAACGCATTGCGGGCGAGGCTCAGCCGGGTGAGACGCGCGCAGGTTCCAAGATCCGCGGGAAGCTGCGACAGTCGATTGTCGTACAGCTGCAGCTCGCGCAGTTCGCTGCAACGACCTAGGCCGTCCGGCAGGGCCTCGAGGCGCCGGTGGGCCAGGTCGAGCACCTCGACGCTGCGCCCGTCCGGTGGTTGTCCCGCGCCAGTGCAGATGGCCTCGGTCCACGCCCGCTCCGTCGCGTTCAAGCCCATTCCGGGAGTCGTGGGTTCACAGGTAGCTCCAGACCCATGACGTGCCCGTGCGCTTCCACTTGCCGAAGACCACGCACACCGGGTAGAGCACGGCCAGACACGCGAACCAGGCCAGGTAGACCGTAGCCAGGCTGTGGACCATGTCTTCGGTGTACGCGCCTTGGAACGCGGCACGCAAGGGGAAGGTCCACGTGCCTTGCTCCAGACGCAGGAGGAGCCCCGCGCCCAGATGGGCGACGAACAGGTGGGCCATGTAGTAGAGGAGCGGCACCCTGCCGAACGTCAGCAGGCGCCGACCGAGGAAGCCGGGCTCCCGGTCGAACCAGGCGAGCAACAGGCACGTCGGCCCGAGCGTCATCAGGACGAAGGCCAGGGACGGCGGGTACTTGCTGGGGTTCAAGAACGCGATGACGTGCCACCACCAGGAGTTCCGACCCGCCTCCCCGAGGGTCTGGGCGTGCGTTGCGTACGACCACTCGGCGATGTTCCCGAACCCACTGCAGGCACGTACCACCACGAAGAGCAGGATGCCGACGATGCCGAGAGTCAGCAGGGTGCGCCGGCGGGCCGCAGCCTCCCGTTGGAAGACGGGTGCCAGCCCGTATCCGAGCAGCATGACGCCGAGCCAGGGCAGCAGGCTGTAGTTGATGACCACGGTCGACGCCGCGGCGTACGGACCCTGCATCTGGAAGAACTCGACGCCACCGTAGAAGAGCGCGGGCCAGGAACTGGAACCGGTGAACGAGTCCAACGACAAGGCGTGCTGCCCAGCCACACAGGCGATGCCGAGCACCAGATGAGCCGGACGTGGCAGGTAGGCCAGCGCGGCCAAGGCCAGGAAACTCGCGCCGATCACCCAGATGACCTGGAAGATCATCACGCGCAGCGGCGCCATGAGGACCCAGCCGAAGTTGACGAGCGTGAGCTCGAGCAGGATCAGCCAGAGCCCGCGTGAGACGAGGAAGCGCGTTCGCTCGGCGTGCGTGCGCCGCGCGCCAGCGAGATACGCCGAGACGCCTGCGAGGAAGACGAACGCAGGCGCGCAGAAGTGGGTGACCCAGCGGGTTGCGAACAGTCCTGGGTTCGTGGTGGCCAGGAACTCGGGGGTGTTGTTCAGGTCCCCGTAGAAGTCGCGTACGTGGTCGAGGCACATGAGCACCATCACCAAGCCGCGCACGATGTCGATCGACTGCAGGCGCGTCGCTCTCGGGAGCGGGGGGTCCTGCGTCATCGACCGCCGTCCCCGGTGGGGAGCGGCTCGCTCGCCGCATCGTCCTGCAGCTGCTTCTCCTTGGTCGCGATCGCCTTCTGCAACACGATGGCATCCGGGCTCCGCAGCTGGATCAGTTGATCGCGCAGTTCCCCTGCAGCGACTCCTTCGCCGACCTCGACCAGCGCGAGACCCAGGTTCAGGAGCGTCCGCTCGTCCTCGGGCTCCAGGCGCAAGGCCTCACGGTAGGCCTCGATGGCGGGCCCGTAGAGCTCGAGCCGGTGGCGGCAGTACCCGAGCCCTTTCCAGGCGTCCGCAAGGCGCGGGTCCGCCTCGAGGGCGGCTTCGAAGTGGCGGCCCGCCAGGTCGAACTCCTGCTGTTGCAGGCGAGCCCGACCGTGCTCGAGGTGAATGCCCGCCTGACCGACGATCTCGCGATGCTGGCGGGCGCGCAGGAAGTCGGCGGCCACACCGGGCTGGCCTCGCGATTCGAACACGCGTTCCCAGGCTTCGAGGTTCGTAGGATGCTGAGGGTTCAGGAACACGCCGCGGAACGGCACCGCAGCCATGCGCCGTTCGATGCCGCGCAGGTTGGCGAGTTCGAGGTCGAGCAGGACCTGGTCGACCGTCGTCCGACCGAAGTAGACGACTTGCAGGTCCCCGCGCGCATCGATCAGGAAACTGGTCGGGATCCCGATGCGCGCATCGCGCTGCAGCAGTTCGGACTGCAGCGCGTCGAGCATGTCGATGGTCTCGGGCGCGGCGATGCCCGCGGTGCCTTGGAACCCGACGCGCTGGACGAAGGCTTGCCAGTCGCTCCACTCGTCCTTGGGGTCCACGCTGAGGGCGATGACGTCGAGTCTGGCGGCGCGCCAATCGGCCATGCGCTCCCCGAACTCGGTCATCTCGACGGCACAGGGTGCGCAGGTGTGGGAGACGAGTTGCACCAGGATCGGGTGCCCCGCACCTCGGTTGCCCTTGGCATCGGTGCCCAGGGTCGTCATGCGCGCACCAGCAGCGCCCAGAGCGGCGATCTGGGGCATCGGGATGGGAGCGCGCGTGACCAGGCGGGTCGGACGGTCGGCGGCCGCAGGCGTCTGGGGAAGAGGCGTCAGCGGTCGAACCGGAACGGGTCCGAACGAGGCCGAGGGCAGGAGGCGTGTCACCCCGGTGCCCTGGCGCAGGACCAGGCGGCTGTGATTCGGAGCCGAGCCGAAGTCCTCCCAGACCCCGTTGGGCCAACGGACCCGCAGGAGCTTGGCGCCCGGAGCGTCGCCCAGTCCGAACAGCAGGTCGCCGGTGGCCTGCGCCAGGAACCCGGAGCCTGCGCGCCGCGTCGCGATCAGAATGCGAGTGACTTCCAGATCGAGAGTCACTTCCACCCGTGCGCCGATCGTTCCCCCGGTGCCACCACGGGCGTCCTCCAGGCGAACCGTCAGCGACCCGTTCCCGGTCGCCTGGTCGTTGCGCAGGATCCTCAGCCGCGGCGCGGTCCGTGCGGTCAGGACCAGGTCGAGGTCGCCATCGCCGTCCCAGTCGATGCGACTCGCGGCGCGACCGTCCTCGGGGAAGTCGATTCCGCTGACGCCGGACACGTCCACGTAACGAGCCGCATTCGTTCCGGTGTGCAGTTGCAGCACGTTGCGTTCGTTCCCGCTCCACGAGAACCCGCGACGCAGGAACTGCGTGACCGCGCCCCAGGCGTCCAGGTACGACGTGGGGGCGTCCTCACCGATGGCGCCGGATGCGAGAGGAGATTGCGACACGACCTGTCGCCAGAAGAAGCTTCACAAGTCCTTGGTGCGTTCCCCGGTGACGAAGCCGTTGGGGACGAAGATGTCCGGCCAGCCGTCGTTCTGGATGTCCAGGAACACCGCGCCCCAGGCCCAGCGTCCACTCGTGATGTGGGCGGCCTCGCTGACGTCCTGGAACCCCGTTCCCTGCTGGTTGAGGAACAGGCTGTTGCCACGGGCATGCTTCAAGAACTCGGCGCGTTGTTCGTCGGGGGCACCCTGGTGGAAGCGTGCGAGCGAACCGATGCGCTTTCCCGCCGACGAATACATGTTCGAGACGAGCAGGTCCATCCACCCGTCCCCGTTCACGTCGGCCCAGTCGACGCCCATGCCGGCGCCGATGTCCTCGACGCCCAACTCGGCGGCGACGTTGGTGAAGTGCCCGTCGTCGTTCCGGTAGAGCGCGTTGCGGCCGAAGTCGTTGGCGACGTACAGGTCCTGGTCGCCGTCGTTGTCGTAGTCCTCGAAGGCCGCGGCCAGGCTGAAACGTCGTCCGGCCTCCGCAAGTCCGACCTCGGCCGTCGCGTCGATGAAGATGCCGTCGCCGTCGTTGCGCAGGAACAGGTTGCGCTGACCGTTCTCGGCATCGTGATAGGGTTCGGGAATGCCGGTGCGGTCGTACGGCGAGGCGTACCCGCAGGCGAAGATGTCGAGGTCCTCGTCGCCATCGGTGTCGGCGACAGCGATGGACGTGACACCCGGTGCGTCGAACATCAGGGGCGCTGAGAACTCACCGTTGCCACTGCCGCGGAACAGCAGCAGTCGCGCGGCTGCGGCGAGGACCAGGTCCAGCGCGCCGTCCCCGTCCAGGTCGACGAACAACGCGCTCTGGCTGGCGTCGATCAGGTCGACGCCGGCTTGCGCCGCCACGTCGATGGCGGTTCCGTCCGGCTGACGCAACAACAGGCGATTGGGTAGCCCACCGGGTTGGCAGACGTAGACGTCTTCGAGGCCATCGCCGTTGACGTCCCCGATCGCGAGACCGTGGTGGCCGAGGAGGCCGGGCTCGAGACTCGCGTCCAGTTGATTGCGCCAGTGCTGCAGGCTGGGACCGAGCTGCAGGTCGACCAGTTCGTCGCCCAGAGCGGCTCGCGTGATGTCCGCGAACAACGGCGTTGCGGCAGGGGGGCCGTAGGCGGACTCGGTCGGCTGCAGGCTCTGGATGTCCCCGAGGACGAGCCCTTCCTCTTCCAAGGTGTAGGACAGCTTCCAGAGCATGTGGAGCTGCAGCGACCTGGGTTCGGGTCGCTCGTCGCTCGGGGCGGCGGCACCCACGAGGTGGACGTGAACCTTGGCCTGAACCTGGTCCTCGTTCTGCGTCACCTGGATGACCTTGACGTGGCGTTGGGCCGAGCGAGGTTCCAGATAGGCCTGACGCATCGAGTGGCTCGCCCAGCGGAGCTTGGATGCGGAGGATGGAAGGACCGGGGGCTCCAGCTCGCCGTCGTGGATCCAGACCGACAACGTCCCGTCGTCGCGAACCATCCTCGGGGTTTCGTGGCACCAGGAGTCGCTGGAGAAGTCCGCCAGGAGAGACGATTCCGCGAACGTGTCGATGGCGGCGTCCCCCTCGAGGGAGGCCAGGACCATGCGCTTGACGAAGTCCTGTACATCACCCTGCAGGACCTCGGTGTCCCAACCCGCCAAGGTCGGGTCCAAGTACTCCAGACTCCACCGCAAGCCGACCGGGAGCTGGCCGTCCGACGAGCCGGGCGCGGTCGAACGCTCCTGTGCCGCAACCGAAGTGAGGAGGAGCATCGCGAACAGCGCGAGCGAGAGAGGGTGGCGTCGATTCGTCATGGCAATCACGTGCCGACCAGGATATCGCTTCCGGGGTCCGAGCCCGCCCATGGGTTCGGCCTTGCATGGGGCGTATCGAATCCGTCCACTCCAACCGGAGGTGCTCCATGCAGCATTTGGTGATCGGGGTCGCACGGGGTACGGCGCTCTTCCTGGGCGGATTTCTGGCGGTGAACGGGCTCCTGGGCCTGGTGGGGGTGATCGGGCTGGTGCGTCCCGGGTTCGACGCCGGAGGACTCGTGGTCTCGACCCCGTTCGGTCTGGGGCTGCGGATCGCCTTCGGAGCCTTGCTGTTCCTGTGGGGCCTGACCCCCAAGGCCTTCGACCGGGCCAGCCTGCGCTTCGTTCCGTGCCTGGCGGCCGCGGGCCTGGCCACCATCGCGCTCTTGGATGCTCGCTCGACGTGGTCCGTGTTCCAGACCGGAGCCGTGACGCCACGCTTCCCCGTCCCCCTGTCGTTGGGCTGGTCTCTCCTGGGTTTCGGCCTGGCCTGGATGGCGAGGCCGCGGCCTGAACCGGTCGGTCGGTCCTGGATCCAGGTGACCGCCATGCTCATCGCCTTGGGGGTGTTCGGGTCGTCCTTCCCCGCGGCCCAGATCGTGGCGTACGGCATGACCGACTATCGCCGTTCCGCCGACGTGATCGTCGTCTTCGGCGCGCGGGCTTACGCGGATGGTCGACCGTCCGACGCACTGGCCGATCGCGTGCGTACCGCCGTCGAGGTCTACCATCAGGGTCACGCTCCGCGCCTGATCATGTCCGGCGGCCCGGGCGATGGGGACGTGCACGAGGTCGAAGCCATGCGGAACCTGGCGATGCAGCTGGGCGTTCCGGAAGCGGCGATCGAGTTGGATCGCGGAGGTCTCAGCACCGAGGCCACGGTCCTCCATACGACGGCGTCCTTTCGCGAACATGGAGACACGCGTGTGCTGGCGGTGAGTCACGACTTTCACCTGCCGCGGATCCGCATGGCGTATCAACGTGCCGGGTACGCGGCCGTTGCAACCGTTCCCGCGGAAGAGGGACAGCGCTTGCGTCGAACGCCCTACCTGTGGTTGCGCGAGACGGCGGCGTTCTGGGTGTACTGGGCGCGCGGCTGAATGCGCCCGTCGGGTTTGCGGTGTCGGGAGTACGGTGTCAGTCACCTTCCTCCCGGTTG
>JAJDEX010000099.1 GCA_029259575.1 Planctomycetota bacterium
CCGGCACGCCTGCACCCCGCAGGGGGGCGTGTTGGGGTCGGGGTGGCGACGGAGGAGGGGGCGCCCTCTCTTCTCGAGCTATCTCACCTTGGATGCCGCGAACTCGCGTAGCGCAGGCTCACGATTCTGATTCGTCCTGGTCGCGAACACGACGACTCTTGGTTCGGCGGCGCGCTACTCGATTCGCATGCGAGCCATGCTCGCTCATGCGCTCCACGCACTTGACGAACAGGATGACTAAGGCAAGCGTGCTCGGCAGGAAGAGTGCTACATGGAAGAACTGCACCCGGCCGGGGAGATCCTCACCATTGCTCAGAATGATGGGCTTGGTTGCCCATTCGATCCTCAGGCCATCAGCATACGCTTCGCTTCCGTAGGCGACCCAGATCACGATTCGGCCTGCAACCTCCATCGAGATGAGCAGAGACACGACGAAGACGAATCCGAGGCAAACAAAGACACCTAGGGCTTCCGGCGTCCATCGGGACTCTTCCTTGCGTCTGATTCGGCTCATGTCTCACGATCCCGGGCAAAGCCCTCATCCTGGCACATCGTCACGATTCAAGCCCGCGATCTAACGAACCACCCCCTCAGTGATACGTCGCCCGCAACTCGCGCCGCAAACCCGCCCGCTCACTCGCGGAAACCACCAACGACACCGCCGACTGATCGATCGCCCCGATAGCCTCGAAGCTCTTCCGTGCATCACGCAAGGTCATATGATTCGACCGCGACTCCACATCCAACCGCGCCATCGTGCTCCCGTCATCCTCCCAGTAGCAGACAGGACAGACCTCGAACGAGTGGCGATCGACCACGGTGTAGTAGTCGCAACACACACACTGGAATCTGCCCTCGGGAATCATGGCGACACGATAGCCGCATCGACACCGAAGTGCGATCCAAAGAAGGAGGGCGGCGCTTCCACAGCACCGCCCTCATTCGAATGTCATGAGCCAACGAGTGGCGCAGACTCAGGAGCTCAGCCGATCTTCCAGCGCTCGCCGGCGTAGACCAGGTCCTTCAGCTCACCCGCGCCTTTCTTGGCGATGGCGTCCTCGACCTGGGCGTTGACGCCCTCTTCGTAGATCGTCGATTCGACGGCACGGAAGACGCCCAGCGGCTGGGGCATGTCGGGCTGGGAGTCCAGGTAGCTGTACGCGAACGCGGCACCGGCCGACTCGTTGGTCGGGTCCCAGACGTCGGCCTCTTCGGCCGAGCACTTGACGACGCCGTCCTTGGTGATCTTGAGGCCCTTGTCCTTGTCCTTTCCATACAGGACTTTCTCGCCCGGGGTGAGCGTGACGGTCATGTCCGCGCGGACCGGCTTCGACACCGTGTCGTTGTAGAAGTCTTTGTTGAAGATCACGCAGTTCTGCATGATCTCGATGAACGACGTGCCCTTGTGCGCCGCAGCGGCAGCGAAGATCGACGCCATGTGCTTGGCATCGATATCGATCGTGCGCGCGGCGAACGTGGCGTTGGCACCGAGCGCGAAGGAGATCGGGTTGAACGGGCGGTCGATCGAGCCCATCGGCGTCGACTTCTTGCGCGTTCCGACCGGCGAGGTCGGCGAGTACTGCCCCTTGGTCAGGCCGTAGATCTCGTTGTTGAACAACAGGATGTTCACGTTGAGGTTGCGGCGCAGGATGTGGGCCAGGTGGTTGCCACCGATCGACAGCGCGTCGCCGTCACCGGTGACGAGCCACACGTCGAGCTCGGGGTTGGCCGTCTTGACTCCGGTGGCGACCGCCGGCGCGCGGCCGTGGATCGTGTGGAAGCCGTACGTGTTCATGTAGTACGGGAAGCGACTCGAGCAGCCGATGCCCGACACGAACACGGTGTTCGCGGGGTCGGTGCCGGTGTCGGCCATGTACTTCTGAACGGCGGCCAGGATGGCGTAATCGCCGCAACCGGGGCACCAGCGAACCTCTTGGTCCGACTGGAAGTCCTTGCGGGTCAGTTTCTTGGTGATGGTTTCGGTCATGGCTCAGCCCTTCAGGATGTCCTTGATCTTGCCGGCGATCTCAGTCGTGAGGAACGGCTGGCCAGTGACTTTGGGATAGGAAATGAAATTGTGCGACGGCAGTTCGCTGCGCAGCAGGCGGGTCATCTGACCCATGTTCATCTCGGGAACGAGGATCGCTTTGAAGCGACCGAAGATCTCGTCGAGACCGTTGGGCAGCGGCCAGACGTGCGTCAGGTGGATGCGACTGACGTTGGCTCCGTCCTTGCGCGCGTCGATGACGCCTTGGGTCAGGATGCCGACCGTCGAACCCCAACCGAGCACGAGCAGGTCGCCGGAGTCGGGACCGTCGATCGCGGGGGTCGGGACCGAGTTGGCGACGTTCGCCACTTTCTGGAAGCGCTGCTCCGTCATCGACTGGTGGTTGTCGGCGTCGTAGCTGATGTTGCCGTCGGTGCTCTTCTCGAGACCACCGATGCGGAACTCCATGCCCGGCGTACCCGGCTTGACCCAGGGGCGCGAACCTATCTCGTTGCGCTGGTAGGTCTGGTGACCTTCCTTTTCGGTCGTGAAGGTGACCGGGAAGTCCTTGAAGGTCGAGAGGTCCGGCAAGCACCACGGCTCGGCGCCGTTGGCGATGAAGTTGTCGGAGAGCAGGATGACCGGAGTCATGTACTGCACCGCGATGCGGCAGGCTTCGATCGTCAGCTCGAACGCGTCCGAGGGACGACTGATGGCGATGACCGGCATCGGCGCGTCACCGTTGCGGCCGAAGACCGCCATCAACAGGTCGGACTGCTCCACTTTCGTGGGCATGCCGGTCGACGGTCCGGCGCGTTGGATGTCGACGATGACCAGCGGGAGCTCGGTCGAGATCGCCAGGCCCATCGCCTCGCCCTTGAGTGCCATACCCGGGCCGGACGTGCTGGTGATGCCGAGGCACCCCGCGAACGAGGCTCCGATCGCGGCGCAGATGGCGGCGATCTCGTCCTCGGCCTGAATCGTCACGACACCGTAGTGCTTGAACGCGGCGAGTTCCTCGAGGATCGTCGAGGCGGGCGTGATCGGGTATGAACCGAGCACGGGCTTCAGGTGCGCCAGTTGGGCGCCGGCGACGAGGCCCATCGCAACAGCCTGGTTGCCCATGATGTTGCGGTACTCACCGGCCGGCAGTTCCTCGGTCTTGGGAACCGAGTACTGACCCTGGAACAGCTCTTGGATGTCGCCCGCGTTGTAGCCGGCCTGAAGTGCGGTCTGGTTGGCGTCGACGAGCTCCGGCTTCTTCGCGAACTTGTCGGCGAGCCAGTTCATGGTCGGCTCGAGCGGACGGCTGTACACCCAGTACATCAGGCCGAGCGTGTAGAAGTTCTTGCAGCGCGCCTTGTCCTTGGTGGACAGCTCCGAGTCGGCGAGAGCCTCGAGCACGCGCGCGTTGATGTCGATCGGGATGACGCGGTAGCCGTCGAGCGAACCGTCCTCGAGCGGGTTCGTGTCGCACTTGGCCTTCTTCAGGTCGGTGTCCTTGAAGTTGCCCGTGTTGACGACGACGGTGCCACCGGACTTGAGGTCCTTGATGTTCACCGCGAGGGCCGCCGGGTTCATCGCGATCAGCACGTCGGGCGCGTCACCCGGCGTGTGGATGTCGGACGAACTGAACTGGATCTGGAAACCGGACACGCCGGGGCGCGTGCCGACGGGCGCACGAATCTCGGCCGGGAAATCGGGCAGGGTCGCGAGGTCGTTCCCGACGAGCGCCGAAGTCAGCGTGAATTGGTTTCCGGTGATCTGCATCCCGTCGCCGGAGTCTCCAGCGAAGCGGATGACGACACGGTCGATCTGTTGCAGGGGCAGCTCGGCGCCCGAAGGTTGCGTAGTGGTCATGGGTCCTGGGGACGCCTCTGGATCGGCGTCCGGCCGGGTGGTTGCCCGGGAGTAGGGACAGCGGCCAGGGGTCTTGGAGAGTCAGCTTGTGGGACGGGCCCCTGGCGGTTCAAGGGGCCTGCGCGGATGGCCGTGAGTCCCCTCGGAACAGCCTCCTAGGAGACTGATCGGCCGACTAGGTTACCGGCACGACTGAAATCGAGCTCGGCTGGAATCGGATCCCTGAGGATGGGATTTTCGACCGGCGCCAGGACCCTGGTTCTCAGGCCGTGGAGCGGGCTCCCCGGCGCTTGCTGATGGCCTCTCGAACGCGGTCCGCATCCTTCGCCTGGAGCCAGCGCTTCGAGAGTGGGAGCCAGGGCAGGACCAGGACCACCACCTGGGACCAGGTGTAAGCCTGGATGGGCCACGGGTAGGTCCAGGGCATGCCGTGGAAGACGAAGATGCAGATGAGGAGGCTGATGATCGACACGGCCGTGAAGAGGCCGACGCTCCAACGCCGTCCTTGGATCGTTCCGAAGATCGCAGCCAGATAAGCGAGGGCAGCCATGGCCAACGCACCGACCGTGGCCGGGGTGAATCCGAGCCCGTCGGCGGTCACGTGGGAGTCGGTACGCATCCCGGCGTCCTCCAACATCTGTTCACCGACGACGTCCGCGATCCTCACGCCCGACTGCAGATAGGTCGTGGCCCAGAACAAGCACGCGACCGAAATTCCGGCGAACACGTAGAGGGCGATGACGGTCGGAGGAGGCGGTCCCGCGGGCTCGGCGTCCGCATCGATGACGCCGTGTTGTTTGTGCTGAATGCGCCCGCCGACCTTGCGCACCGGCCGCTTCGCCTTGGGCGCCG
>JAJDEX010000100.1 GCA_029259575.1 Planctomycetota bacterium
CGATCCCGCTGGTACTCGAAGAGGTCGCGCTGGCTCTCGCGCTCGAGCACCGACAGGATCTCACGGCGGATCGCACGCTCCAGGCGGAGCGCGGCGTCCTCGGTCGAGAACGGGACGTCTTCGAGTTGGCGGTGCCGTTCCTCGTCGAGCTGATACCAGAGCAGGGACCCGAAGGCCACCGACGGGAGGACCAGCAGGACGGCGTACAGGACGAGGGCCGTGCGATGTGAGTTCAGTCGAGCCATGTTGCGGGGCGCCGCCCGATGGGGCGGCGCCGCCTGATCGAAGCGTCAATCGTGCCAGCGATAGCCCTTGCCGCGCACGGTCTGGATGAGCGTGGGGTTGGCCGGATCGGGCTCGACCTTGCGCCGCAGACCGACGATGTGGATGTCCACCGTGCGCGTCTCGACGTTGGCGCTCTGGTAGTGCCAGACGTCCAGCAGGAGGTCGTCGCGCGTGACCACGCGGTCGTGGTTCGAGATCAGGTAGGTCAGGATGTCGCCCTCGCGCGGCGTGAGCGGCACGACCTGGCCGTCGCGGTGCACCTCGAGACGTGCCAGGTCGACGGTGATCTCGGGCGTCAGCTCGAGCATGTCCGGCGGCGCGTTGTCCATCTTGACGCGACGGAACTGCGCGTCGACGCGCGCCACGAGTTCCTTGGGCGAGAACGGCTTCTTGACGTAGTCGTCGGCACCGGCCTCGAAGCCGCGCAAGAGGTCGTCCTCGTCGGCGAGGGCGGTCAGGATCAACACGCGGCTGCGGTTGCCTTCGCCGCGCGCGGTGCGCAGAACGTCGATGCCGCTCATGCCGGGCAGCATCAGGTCCAGGACGATCAGGTCGGGCTCCGACGCGCGAATGCGCTCTTGCGCACTGGGGCCATCGTTGACGGCGGAGACCTTGTAGCCGGCGTGCTCGAGGGCGTCGCACAGCCCGATGGCCAGTGCTTCTTCGTCCTCGACGACCAGCACGGTCTTCTGGGAGGTCTTCTCCGCGGGAAGGTTCGTCATGTTCAGTGGGGGGGCGTTCGTTGGGATGGGCGACGGACCCTGTTTCGCGTGGGTCCGTCGAGCGAAAGGGACACTACGTACTTGCGGGGTGATCGTAGGCGCTCGGGGAGTAAGTCCCCGGTTGCCAGCCTAAGGGGAACCTGGAGGGACTAGAGGAACCCGATTTGGGTCAACAGATCGCGGGCCCAGGGGGCCAGGTGCTCGTCGCGATCCGTGTCGCTCAACGTGACACCACGAAAGCGCTCCAGGGCCTCGTCGGTCCTTCCGGTCTTGTACAGGGCCGCGCTCAGCTCGGCCAAGATGATCGGCGCGCCGTCCTGGAACCCGAGCGACGGACGGTCCTTGGTGTAGCGCAGCGCCTGGTTGTAGCTGGTCACGGCCGAGTTCCAGATCTGCGCCTTCGCGTGGTTGCGCGCGAAGCCGAGTTGCGCGCCGGCGAGGAAGGCGTCCGCCAGGACGTCGTCGCCGCGGTCCCTGGCGAGCAGCGACTGCGCGTAGCACACCCCCGGATCCGTGGTCATCCAGGTGGCGTCGACGCGCGTGAGGATGAGCTCGGCCAGGGCCGGACGTCCGTTCAGCAACTGGCTGGCGCCCCAGGCACGCAAGCGCGTCGTGCTGGCGGCGCCCAATTCCTCGAGCCGATCCAGGGCGCCGGGCATCTCGTCCGTGCGCGCCAGGTCCAGCGAGGTGCGGGCGAGCGCGACGCCGGCCAGCGGGTTCTGGGGGTCCAGTTCCAGGACGCGTTCGTAGAACAGCCGCGCCGTTTCGAAGTCGCGCTCGCGCGCGAACTCGTTGCCACGGTTGATCAGCGCCGAACGTTGGTGGGGGCGAAGTTCGATCAACCGGTCGAGGGCGTCGCGTTTCTCCTGGCCGGCCAGGGACGGGATCAGCCTCTCGAGCGCGACCGACGAGTTGGGTGCGAAGCGCAGGGCCAGGTCGACCCGTTCGCGCACCTGCAGCGGATCGAGGAAGCTCTTGTCCGCGACGACCTCGGCATGGCGCAATTGGGCCAGCGCCCGCCCATGACCGATCATGCACGTCGCGGCGACGCTGGCCCACAATCCGAAGGCCATGACGATCCCGGCCACGGCACGATCCCGACTGCGCGGCTTGCGGCGACCGTTTCCGTTCGCGGCGATCACGCCCCCGGCCATCGCCATCCAGAGTCCGGGCGAGACCAGCCCGTAGAACAGTCCACAGTTCTGCAGCCCGAGGACCAGAGCACCGATCACGCCGAGCGCGGCGGCGCGTCGATCGTGGTCGCCGCGGGCCAACTGGCGCAACGCCGTGGCCAGGATCCAGACCAGGAACACGAAGAATTCGACGCCGCCGATCAGACCGTACTCGGCGAAGACCAACAGCGGGTCGGAGTGCGGGTGCTCGACGTCGACGAACGTCGGTTCGCTGCGCCCGTGGGACGAGATGCCGATCTCGACGGGATCGCGGAACGGCGGGAACTCGCGGCGGAACTGTCCGGTGCCCACCCCGACCCATGGCGCGGTCTGCCACAGGTCCGGTACCCGGCTCCAGGTCAGCTGGCGGAAGCGCAGTCCGCCCTCGGCTGCGAGCGGAGTGGGGGCCACAGCCTCGGGCTCGTGCGTGGCGCGGGTCGCATCCGGCAAGGCCTGGGCATGCAGCGTCAGGGGTCCCCCAGGCTCGGTCGGCGGCGTCGCGTCCAGGCCCTCGAGTCCCGAGCGCAACAGCATGGCGAGCAGCACGCCGGCGATCACGCTGGCGGCTGGTGCCCACGACTTGGCACGTCCCGGGCGCAGCGCGACCAGCAGAACGGCGCCGGCGATCGCGACCAACCAACCTGCCCGCGACCCCGACCAGGTGACGGCGAACGCGGACAATGCGGCCACGGTCGAGAGCGTGATGCGACGTCCGCCCTGGGCCCCGGCGGCCACGGCGATCGTGGCGAGCGCGGCGGGGATCAACGCCTCGGCCAGATCGCCCGAGTTCCCCAGCGTCCAGCGCAGGTCGAAGCCGAGCAAGGTCTCGCGGAACGTGGATCCTTCGAGTCCCATCGACCGGAACAGGTTCGTGAACCAGCCGAGCAGCACGAGGCCGCCGACGATGGTGACGCCGCGCCCCAACGTGCGCCGGCCGACCGGGCCCAAGCCGGTGGCCGAGACGAACACGGTGAACATGCCCACGAGCGCGACGTAACCGCGCGAGGCCTCGAACACGTCGATGTCCGCGCCCATGTGGTCGGTGAAGGCTGCGCGCAGGAAGAGGAACAGCAGTGCGAGCAGGCCCCAGTGCCAACGGATGCGCCCGCGCACGATCGCCATGGCTCCGGCCGGCAAGGCCAGCCACAGCGTCCAGCCCGCCGCGGTCGCCGCGTTGACGGGGTCGTGGGCGAGCAGCGAGGGCCAGGGCCAGGCCAGCACGAGTGCGGGCAGCAGGACGAGCCAGGCGTGGACCGCGTCGAGCGGTTCCGTGCGCAGCAACGAGCGCGGGTCCGGACCCTCGGGTTCGGCCGACTCCACCTGGCGCTCGACCTTGGGGTCGGGCAGGTCATCGAGGCTGAGCTCGCTCGACTTGCGCTTCGTCTTGGCTTTGGCCATTCGGTCCACCCGTGGGTTGCTCTTCCGCGTGCGAGAGTCCGTGGACGACGGACCCCGGTTCGACTTCCGGTCGCCTGGGCTCGGCTCAGGCGCCGGAGTTGGCCGCCGTGCCGCCCGCGACGATCGCGTCGACGAAGACGTCCGGTTCGAACGACTCGAGGTCCTCGAGGCCTTCCCCGACGCCGACGTAGCGTACCGGCAAGCCGAGGGCGTCCTGGATGGCGAACACGGCGCCACCGCGGGCGGTGCCGTCGAGCTTGGCCACGATCAGGCCGGTCACGTCGACGGCCTCGGTGAAGTGGCGGGCTTGCTGGACCGCGTTCTGGCCGTTGGTGCCGTCGAGGACGAGCCACGTCTGGTGCGGGGCGCCCTCGATCACCTTGCCGACGACGCGCCGGACCTTGGTCAGCTCGTCCATCAGGTTGCGCTGCGTGTGCAGGCGGCCCGCGGTGTCGATGATGACGACGTCGGTGCCGCGCGCGACCCCGGCCGTCGTCGCATCGAAGGCGACGGCCGCCGGATCGGCGCCGTCGTTGTGCTGGCGAACGATGTCGGCGCCGTTGCGCTTCGCCCAGATCTCGAGCTGGTCGGCGGCGGCGGCGCGGAACGTGTCGGCCGCGCCGAGCAGGACCGTCTTGCCCTGGCTCTGGAAGCGGTGGGCGAGCTTGGCGATGGACGTGGTCTTGCCCGAGCCGTTCACGCCGACGACCAGGATGACCGTCGTCGGTGCGTCGCCCAGGTCGATCTCGCCGCCCGGATCCAGGCTGCGCACCAGACGGTCGCGCAGGGCCTGGCGGACGTCCTCTTCGCCCTTCAACTCACCGCGTTTGTGACGTCGCGAGAGTTCCTCGGTGAGCTCGCCGGCGAGCGCTCCCAGGTCGGCGGTGTAGAGCAGTTCCTCGAGCTCGCCCAGGAGCTCCGCGTCGATCGCGCGGCCTCCACGGAACAACCCCGCGATCGAATCGCCCAGGGCCTCGCGCGTCTTGCCCAGACGCTTCTTGAGTCGATCCAGCAGTCCCATGGATCAGGCCCCCTCGGTCGCCGGCGCGTCTTCCGCGGGCTCGGGCTCGGTCGCGTCCGACGCGGCGGCGTCCCCGCCGTCCTCATCGGGCGACGCGTTCGACTTGATCTTGTCCAGGATGCCGTTGATGAACGCGCCGGAGTTGGCGGTCGAGTAACGCTTGCCGAGCTCGATGGCTTCGTTGATGGCGACCTTGGGCGGAATGTCGTCGCAGTACAGCAACTCGTACGCGGCCAGGCGCAGCACGTTGCGGTCGATGACCGCCATGCGATGGATGTCCCAGTTCTGGGCGACGTTGCGGATCTGCTCGTCCAAGGTCTGCCGGCGGGAGTTCGTGCCCTCGATCAGGCTCTGCGCGAACTTCACGATCTCGCTGTCGGTCTCGTCGAGTGCCAGGAAGGAGACCATGTCCGGGATGACCTCCTCGCCGAGAAGATCGATCTGATAGAGGAACTGCAGGGCCAGTTCCCGCGCGCGCGTACGTTTCTTGATCGCAACCATGGGTCGATGGGGTGGGTGGACGAATCAGGCGCCACGGGGAGAGTCAGCCGGGGCGTTCGCCGGGCTCCGGCCGTCAGCGACGTCGAGAGCATGCAGGATCGAGAGCGCCGCGCGGGCGAGTTCGCGGCCCTTGTCCTCTTGACCACCTTGGTCCAGCGGCAGAGCGCGCGCGCGAGCTTGCTCGAGGTTCTGACACGTCAGCACACCCAGGAGGATCGGCGTGTCGGTCTCGAGGCTGGCTTGCACGATGCCCTGCGTGGCGCCGGCGGCGACCCAGTGATCGTGCGTCGTCTCGCCCTTCAGCACGAGGCCGAAGCAGATGACGGCGTCGATGTCCTCGCGGCGTGCGAAGCGGCGCGCCACCAACGGCAGGTCGAACGTGCCGGGCACCCAGGCCTCGAGCACGTCCTCGTTCTGCACGCCGCCCGCTGTGAGCTCCGCGCGCGCCGAGGCGAGCATGGCTCCCGTCAGGTCCCCGTGGAACTCACCCACGACGCACGCGATGCGCGCCCCGGGTCGAGGACGAATCGAACGACCTGCACTTTGCGGATCGAGGGCCATGGGCGAGGAGGGGAAGGAGCGGAGGGACGGGTCGGCAGGACCCGGATCGGGGCCTGCGGTGTGCGCGCGACAACGGAGGCTGCCCCGCGCGGGTCGGCCGACGATTCTATCCCAAGACCGTGGGGCGCGTGGCCCAGGAGGGCCGGCCTTCCTGGCCCTTCAGCCCGAACCGGTCCCACGCCGAGAGGAGATTGCACGGCGAGGACTTCCGGTCCCCGCGCCCGGTCCGTACCGTGTCGCGCACCAGGGCGGAACCCGCCCTCCACTCGCCGACCCGGGCACTCCATTCCTTCCCTGGGACGATTCACCGGGCCTCCGCTTCCACGGCCCATCCCTTGGGGCACCCCGCGAGCCAGAACCATGGACGACCTCTCCACCAACACACGGCGCAGCGATCCGCTGCCACGCTACCTCGTCTACAACAACGGCTACGGGTTCGCGCTGACCGATCGGTTGCTCCCCGGAACCGGGACGGACGGCAAGCCGGCGGAGTACGCGCACGGCAAGCGGGGGCAGTTGCTGGGCGTCTATCCGACGCGCGGCACGGCCCAGGTCGAGGCCGACCGGTTGAACGCGACGTTCCCGGTCTGAGCCCAGCTTCGGGGTCGCGTCAGGCGCCGGGCGGCCACAAGGCCGCCGCCGCGTCCTCGTCCCGCTGGCGGGAAGGTTGCGGGTCGACCGGATCGATCGCGACGCGCACACGGCTGGTGGCCGAGTGCAGGGTCCAGCGCACGTGCCGACCCAGATCGTCGAACAACGTGTAGGCGAGCGGCACGCCCCAGAGCGTGAACAGGGTCGAACACGTCAGCCCGCCGATCATGCAGACGGCCAGCGCCTGGTAGTCGATCGACATGCCGGGCGCGCGGCTGAGCGCCATCGGCAGCAGGCCGAAGATCGTGGTCATCGCGGTCATCAGGATCGGGCGCACACGCGCTTCGGCTCCGCGGATCACGGCGGTGCGTCGATCCAACCCGTCGTCCACGCGCAGACGATGGATCTTGTCCACCAGAACGATGCCATTGTTCACGACGAGGCCAACGAGCAGCAGGAGGCCGAAGAACGACACGAAGTCGGCCTGCACCTTCGTGACGGCCAGCGCCACGAACGCACCGGACAACGCGAATCCGATCGTGACCAGCACCGAGAGGGGCAGGACGAGGGACTCGAACAGGATGGCCATCAGCAGGATGACCAGCACGATCGACAGGCCGCCCGCCGCCTTGAGCTGGCGCAATTGGGCGTCGTTCTCGCGGAAGCGCGACTGATCGCGGCCGTACTCGAACCCGCGCGGAAGCGGCAGTTCGGACTCGAGCGCGTCGTAGCCTTCGCGGGAGCGTTGGGCCATGCGCGACGGGGAATCGACGGTGGCTTGGACGTAGAAGGTGGCAGCGCCGTTGAAGCGGCGGATCGAGCGCGGCGCCGTCGCGAACGTCATGTCCGTGATGGCGGCCAGGGCGATGCGATTCTCGCCGTTCCAGACGTTCAGGTCCTGGACCGTTCCCAGCCCGGCCACCTCCTCGCTGTCGTACTCGATGATGAACGGGACCTCACGACCGCGCTCCTGGAAGCGGGGGAGCATCACGCCGCGCAGGGCCCAAGAGATGTTCTGGACGGCGGTGTTCGAATCGATGCCCAGATCGAAGGCCATCTCGCGGTCGATCTCGATCTGCACCTCCTCCGGACTGTCGTCCAGCGACATGCGCACGTCGGAGAGGCCAGGGACCTTCTCGAGGATCTGCTTCGCCTCCTCGCCGAGTACCGCCAGCGTGTCGGCGTCCGGGCCACGCAACTGGAAGTGCACGCTGATCGCATCCGCCGTGCCGAGTTCCTGCTGGGCAGTGAACTGCAGTTCGTGGCCCGGGAAGGTCGGCAGGATCTCGCGCAGGCGTTGGCGGTACACCTCGAGCTCAGCGCGGCCCATGCGCTCCTTCCAGGCGACACCGAGCTCCGCTCGACGGGACCCGTAGCGCACGATCAGGCTGTCGAACCCGAGTTCTTCCCGATGTGCCTCGAGGACCTTCTCGTAGCGCGCCATCTCCTGGCTGGTCTCCCACAGCGTGAACCCGTTCTCGAGGTGCACTTCGACCTCGATCTCGCTGCGGCCCTCCTCGTTGTCGACGCTGGCGAACTCGACCTGTGCCATGACCGGTACGAACAGGAAGAACGTCGTCGCGATGACGGCCGAGCCGAGCGTGCGATGGTTCAGCGCCCAGCCGACCATCGCGTTGTTCGCCGAGCTCAGCCAGCTCATCACGCTCGCGCCCTCGAGCGGAACGCGCGTCGGCATCAAGGGACCCTGGCGCGACCGGTTGCGCCAGCGACCGAGGCCGAAATAGGCGACCAGCCCCAGGATCACCGCCGTCACGATCGTGCCGGTGCTGCTCTCGCCGCGGAGTCCGAGCTGGAACGGATCCGTCTGCTCTGTCGCCATGCCCGTGGTGCTCCTGATGGTCATCGCGATGATCGCTACGGCGACCACGATGCGCAGGGGGGCCAGGACGACGACGAAGGCACGCACGCAGCGGTGCACGATCCAAACGCCGCCGACGAGTACCCACCGCACCGAGCCGAGGACCCACGCCAGACCGCGCACGGGCCAAGCCTCGAGGCGTGCCCAGAAGGCGCCGACTCTGGAGATCATGGGCGAGCGCTCGCCGGCGACCAGCGAGGCCATCGCAGGGATGAACACGAGCGCGACCAGCAGGCTCGAGATCAGGGCGATGGAGAGTGGACGGAAGATCGTGACCAGGAAGATCTTCAGCTGTCGCTGTTCGATCAAGAGGACCATCGGCACGATCACGCAAACCGTCGTGAGGGTGGCCATGAAGACCGCCAATCCGACGTCGCGCACGCCCGCGGCCGCAGCCTCGGCGCCGCGCTTGCCGAGTTGCCGTTGCCGAGCGATCGATTCGATGACGACGACGGAGTTGTCGACGAGCATGCCGAGCGCCAACGTCAGGCCCGTCATGGTCATCACGTTGAACGTGCCACCGCCGAAGTATTCCCAGACGAGCGCGAGCAGGACCGAGATCGGGATCGACAGCGCCACGACCAAGGTCGTGCGCCAGCGGCGCAGGAACATGAAGAGGATGAGGACGGCGAATCCGCCGCCCCACATCGCGGTGCTCTGCAATTGGTCGAGCGAGTTGCGGATGAACTCGGCCTGGTCGAAACGCTTCTCGATGCCGACCTCGCCGGCCAGCGCCGGGTCGCTACGGATCTCGTCGATGGCAGCATCGATCCGTTCCGAGACCTCGACCACGTTCGCGTCGCTCTCCTTCTGGATCATGCCCCAGAAGGCCAGGCGACCGTTGATGCGCGTCAGGCGTTCCCCGACGGACTTGGCGCGCGACACGCGACCGACGTCCGCCAGCACCAAGCCGTTCCCGACGGGGTACTGTTCGACGTCCTGGAGAGTCTGGAACCGCATGTCCGAACGCAGCAAGTAGCGGCGGTTGCCGTCCGTGACCTCGCCCATCGGCTTGGCGAAGTTGTCCGAGGACAAACGCCGGATCAGGTCGCCGATGTTCAGGCGCGCGGCGGTGACCTTCTGCTCGTCGAGCCAGATGAAGATGCCGTCCGACAGGAGGCCCCAGACCTGCACGCGGCTGACGCCATCGACCGCTTCGAGGCGGCGTTGGACGTGGTTCTCGATCAGCTGATCGAGTTCCTGGGTGCGTTCGCGCGCCGTGATGGCGAAGAACATGACCGGCATGTCGCCGTCGCCGTTGGCCCAGATGCGGATGTCCTGGACGGTGTCCGGCAACTCGCCGCGCGCACGCTCGATGCGGTCGCGCAGCTCGGCGCGGAAGAGGTCCGCGTCCCCGTCCGAGTTGAACCTCACTCGCAACCTCACGCTGCCCTGGCTCGAACGGCTGAAGACTTCGTCCAGGTCGGGCAGCGTGCGGAGTTGTTCCTCGATCGGTCGCGCGACCTTGTCGGCGTTCTCCTGGGGCGAGCTGCCCGGATGCGAGATCCACACCGTGAAGTTCGTGCCCTGCACGCCCCCGGGCAACATCTCGAGCGGCAGGCGCAAGTAGCAGAGGATGCCCAGCAATGCGAGCGTCAACGTGATCACCGCGACGCCGACGGGTCGGCGGACGAACGTGCCGAAGATGCCGGGGGAGGGGCTCATGACGTGGGAACCTCGATCGCGTAGGGGTCGGTCTCCTGCACCACCTTCACACGCGGCGCCATCAAGCGATAGCCGACCGGCACCACGACCAGCGTCAGCAGGGTCGAGGTGATCAGACCCGCGATGACGGCCACGCCCATGGGCGCGCGCAGTTCGGCGCCTTCCCCGGCTCCGAACTGGCCGAGCCACGGAATGCTGGCGAGCCAGCCGGTCAACGGCAGCAGGCCCAGGACCGTCGTCGCCGTCGTCATCAGGATCGGGCGCAGGCGCGCCTGCCCTGCGTTCAGGATGGCCTCGTTCAACGGGTGTCCCCGTTCGCGCTCCTGGTTGATGCGGTCGACCAGCACGATCGCGTTGTTCACGACGATGCCCGCCAGCAGGATCATCCCGATGAACACGACCACCGACAACGGGATCGACAAGAGGTCGAGTGCGAAGACGACGCCGACGCCGGCCAGCGGAACGCTGAACAGGATGACCAACGGTTGGACCAGCGATTCGAATTGGGTCGCCATGACGACGTAGACCAGGAAGATCGCCAACAGCAACGCGTTGCGCAGGCTGCGCTGGCCGGCTTCCATCTCGCGCTTCTGGCCCGCGATCTCGACCACGACACCGTCCGGAGTCGACAGATCGGCCAGGGACGCTTCGATGCGCTGGTTCAGTCCGCCCAGATCCACCCCGTCGCTGGCCGCGGTCACGACGACGGCCCGCGCGTTCTCGGAGCGCCGGATCTCGGCCGGACCGCGAACGATCTGGATGTCGGCGATCGCGCGCAGCGGGACGGGCTGGTCCGAGGTGGGGTTGACGATGAGCTCCTCGACGTCGGCGACCGTGGCCAGCACGTCGCGGCCCGCGCGCACCCGGATGTCGATGCGATCGTCACCCTCGACGAGCCGTGTGGAGATCTTGCCGAGCACCTGGTCGCGCACGAAGTCGGACACGATGCCCAGCTCCAAGCCGTACTCGAGCACGCGGTCGCGGTCGAACACGACGCGGGCTTCGGGATGGCCCGGACGCACGGACGAGCGCACGTCGGCCAGTCCGGGGACGCGCTCCATGCGACTGCGGACGTCGTCGCCGACCTCCTGGAGGACGTCGAGGTCCCAGCCGCGGATCTCGACGGCGATGGGGGATTCGAGGGCGAACGGCGTCGGCCGCGTCACGTCGACGCTGCGCACTTCCGGGTGCGCTTCGAGCAAGGCGCGCACGTCGCGCACGACGACGGTCTCGGCCTCCTCTCCGACCCGATCGGCGTCCATGCGCACGGTCAAGCGCGCCGTGTGGTCGCCCTCGATCTCGCGCGTCAACGTGTCGGCCTCGACGCCGACGGTCAGTGCCGACATGGCGACGCCGTCGAGGGCGCGGACCTCGCGGTCGAGCTCGCGGAAGACCAGGTCCGAGTGCTCGATGGGGGAGCCGACGCTCAGCGCGATGTGCGCGGTGAACTCGCCCTGGTGGATCTCGGGCAGGAGCTCCAACCCCAGATCGTCGACGCGCGACCAGGCCAAGGCCCCGAGTGCGATGGCGCCCAGGGCGACGACGGCGGGCGCGGCGAGGGCGGCGCGCAGGACGCGCGGATACGCGCTCTCGACCACGCCCCAGCACGTGTCGAACGTCACGCGGATCGGCAGGGAGAGTTTCCAGAACGCGCTCCACGCCAGGCGCCCGATGGACAGCACGGCGTACAGGATCGCCGAGGCGACCATCAACACGAGGCGGGCGGCGAGCGTGAGCAGATTGGGCAGCACTTGGACCCAGGACCAGGTCAGACCCTCTCCCAAGCCACCTTTGCGCATGCCCCAGACGCCTCCTGGGGCCATGACGACCGGGACGTCCTCGGCCGCCAGGAACGCGCGGCTGCCGAGCATCGGGATGAACAACAGCGCGACCAGCAGCGACACGAGCAGCGCGCTGACGACCGTGACCGCCTGGTCGCCGAAGATCTGGCCGGCGATGCCCTCGACGAACACGATCGGCGCGAACACGGCGACGGTGGTCAGGGTCGATGCGATGATCGCGCCGGCGACCTCGCCGACGCCACGCACGGCGGCGCGCGCGAGCGGATCGCCCTCTTCACGGCAGCGCGTGATCGATTCCAGCACGACGATGGCGTTGTCGACCAGCATGCCGACGCCGAGCGCCAACCCGCCGAGCGACATGATGTTCAGCGACACGTCCATGACGTACATCGGCGCGAACGTCACGATCACCGAGATCGGGATGGCGAGCGCGACGATCGTCGTCGCGGCGAGGCGGCGCAGGAACAACCACATGACCGCGATGGCCAACAGCGATCCGAGCAGTGCGGCGTCGCGCACGTCGTCGACCGCGGCCGCGATGAACGTCGATTGGTCGGACAGGAGTTCGAGCGCAACGTCCTCGCGCAGGTCCCAAGCCAGCTGGCCGAGTTGTTGGCGCTCGTGCCATTGCAGGTCCTCGGCCTTCGTGCGTCCTTCCTCGAACAGTTTCGTGGCCAGTGCCGCTTGCTCGGGAGTGCCGAAGATCGCGGCGCGCACGCGTTCGGCGACCGAGACGATGTTCGCGCCGGCCTCGCGGTAGATCGCGACCTCGACGGCCTCGATGCCGTCGATGCGCGAGACGACTTCGCGCTCGGCGAACGTGCGCGAGACGATAGCGACGTCCTGGATGCGAATCGCCGCCTCGCCGCGTTTCTCGAGCGCGAGGTTCTTGATCTCGTCCACGTCCTCGAACTCGTTCATCGTCCGCACGAGGTACTCGGTCGAGCCCTCACGGATCTGGCCGGACGGCGCGTTCAGGTTCTCCTGCGCGAGCCTCGTGCCGATCGCGCTGGGGTCGATGCCCTGTGCGGCGAGGGCCGCGGGGTCGACGCTGACCAGGATCTCCTCGATCAGCCCGCCGCGCACCTGCACGGCGGCCACGCCGTCGATGCCTTCGAGCGCGCGCTGGATGCGCTTCTCGGTGACCCAGCGCAGGCGGATGAAGTCCTCGTTGCCCTCCGCGGTGCCGAGCGGCGGCCGTACCCCGATGCGCAGGATCGGGTCCAGGTTCGGGTCGTAGCGCAGGATCAGCGGGCGCTCCGCGAGCTGCGGCAACTGCACGTTGTCCAGGCGATCGCGCACCTCCTGGACCGCGAACGTCATGCCCGTGCCCCAGTCGAACTCGAGCATCACGTCGCTGAATCCGGCGCGGCTGACGGAGGAACTGCGCACCAGGTTCGGCAGCGTCGACAGCGCCTCCTGCACGCGGATCGAGACGCGGTCCTCGACGTCCTCGGGCGCGGCCCCGGGGTACGCGGTGCGCACCGTCAACGTCGGATAGCTGATCTCGGGCAGCAGATCGACGGGCAGCTTCGCCAGCGACACGACGCCGAACACCGCGAGCGCGATGAACAGCATGGTGATCGCGACGGGACGCGTCGCGACGAAGGCGAGCGCCTTGCGCGACGTCTCCGCGGCGGCCGACGAACTCCCGGTGGGGGCGGGATCCTGGTTCAAAGGATCAACCTTCCTCTTGGTCGTCCGCGTCGATCCTGCGGATCGTCGGCACCGAGGCTTCGGGCGGGAGCGAGACGCCCACGAGCGATGCGCGGATCGCCGTCATGACGGTTTCGGGGTTCTCGCCCGGATTCAGAGTCAGCTTGATGTCGACTCCGCCAATGCGAGACGTGCTCAACATGCTCGAGACCC